>JAYUFI010000152.1:0-2624 GCA_043738805.1 Planctomycetaceae bacterium
GATGGCAAAGCCGAACTGCGTATGAACCACAAGCGAAACTCGTCATCCAGCGACGTCACCCCAAACAGATATCAGCGTATTGCATCCGCCGACGTTGATTGCCCGCTTGTCGAAGCACCGATATCGTGCCGAGCCGCAATAGACCTCGTGATTCTTTCTCAAAGAAGGGCTTGTCATGGCTGGCCGTCGCAAAGAATCGTCTGCTCCTTCGAGTCGGAAGTCAGTAACGACTCGTCGCCATTTCTTGCAGGCAGCGGGAGCCGCTGCGGCGACCGCGAGCGTGACGCCGTTGATCCTGCACGCTTCGGATAAAGCGGGATCGAAGAACCCAGTGTTGGGCGAAGAGGCCTATCAATACGAAGTGGTCTCGCACAATTGGGGCGAAGTTCCGAACCACATTCAATGGGGTGAGACTCACGGTGTTGCGGTGGATGAGGCGGGACTCGTGTATGTGACGCATCGGTCCCACGCGCCCGAACCGCTCGACGCCGTCGTGGTCTTCGATGCGCAAGGAAAATTCGTGCGCTCGTTTGGCAAGGAGTATCACGCGGGCGGACACGGTATCGACATTCGCAAAGAGGGGCGCGAGGAATTTCTTTATCTTTGCTCGACACGAACAAGCCTCGTCACGAAGACGACACTGAAAGGCGAGATCGTCTGGAAGAAAGAACGTTTGCTTGAAACCGGGAAGTACACGGACCCGCAGACGCCGTACAGCCCGACGAACATCGCCTTCTCGCCCGATGGCGGCTTCTACATCGGTGATGGATACGGCTCACATTGGATTCATCAGTTCGACAAGGACGCGAAGTGGGTACGAACGTTTGGCGGAGCCGGTGCCGCTCCCGGTCAGTTTCAGACGCCGCATGGGCAGTGGCTCGACAACCGACCCGGTCGCGAACCATCGCTCGTTGTTGCTGATCGAGCGAACGCGCGCTTGCAGTATCTCACACTCGAAGGCAAACACCTGGGCTTTGTGACTCAGGACAGTAACGGAAATCCCGGCTTGACCTCCGATGTCACTGCGCTGAAATCTCCGGTCAGCTTCCCGGCGAACTTCGACATTCGTGGCGACGTGCTGTTGGTCCCCGATCTGCACGCTCGCGTAACGCTCTTCGACAAGCACAACAAAGTTATCACGCACTTGGGCCACGATCCCGACTGGACCAAGCAAGTTCTTGGCGACGGAAAGTTCCCCGTTCGCAGCGATCGTTCGCTATGGAAGCCCGGCAAGTTCATTCATCCCCACGACGCCTGCTTCGATCACGCGGGCAACTTGTTCGTCGTCGAATGGGTCATCGGTGGTCGAGTCAACTTCCTGCGCCACGTCAGTTGATCGCTCGATCGCCCTCCAGTAGTTTTGCGGCATGGACCGAAGCAAAGACCTCGTTGATGCGGATGGCGACGCCGATGCGCTGCTGCTCAGAACATAGGCGAGCAGTCGGCTCGTCACGCGGAGCGATGACGGCTACATATTTGTGGCTGCGCCGTGCTATGAAACTGCAATCGCCCTCTTGATCCGTAACGAAGGACCACTCCCAAGATGACATCACTCAATCTGAAAGACCACATTCGCAACGTCCCCGATTTCCCCAAGCCGGGAATCATGTTCCGCGACATCACGCCGTTGCTCGCGAATTCAGCGGCCTTTCAACAAGTGACCGACCTCTTCGCCGAACACTTTCGAGATCGCGGCATCACCGCCGTCGTCGCTGCCGAGGCTCGCGGGTTTATCTTCGCCGCACCGCTCGCACTCGCGCTGAATGCCGCGTTCGTGCCCGTCCGAAAGCCCGGCAAGCTGCCGTATGAAACGCAATCGTTTTCTTACGACCTCGAATACGGCACCGACACACTTCACATGCACGTCGATGCTCTCGGCCCGTCCGATCGAGTCTTGATTGTGGACGATCTGTTGGCCACCGGCGGCACCATGCTCGCCTGTGTGAATCTCGTCGAACGGTTGCAAGCCACCATCTCCGGTTGCGCCTTCGTGATCGAACTCGATTTCCTCGGCGGCCAAAACAAACTCGCCCGCTTCGACGTCTTCAGCTTGGTGCATTACGCCGACGAGCGTTGAGCGAGCGAGAAGCCTCGTTTGTGTCTGGCCCGTGACCGGCTGGCACGTAGTCGTCCATTGAAAATGGCTCCTTGCCAGTACCGATCATACCGCTTGATGTCAAACGTTTGTTTGAATTCAAACAAACGTTTGATAAACTCCACCGGCCTGTTCGATTCGGGCTGAGGAGACAGCGATATGGACGAGACTCGATTGCGATTGCTGAATGCGGCGGGACCGATCTTTGCCGAGCGGGGATATCGAGCGACGACCGTCCGCGAAATCTGCCAGGAGGCGGGAACGAATCTCGCGGCGATCAGTTACCACTTCGAGGACAAAGAAGGCTTTTATGTCGCGGCGGTGAAGCAAGCGGCACAAGGCTGCATGGATCGAGTACCGTTGCCGCAGTGGGCGGCTGAGACGTCAGCCGAAGAAAAACTGCTGAGTTTTGTCACGACGTTCTTGAACCGAGTCGCCGTCGATCACGATCCCGCGTGGCACAGTCAACTGTTGATGCGTGAGATGGTCTTGCCAACACGCGCGTGTGCTGAGTTCGTTCGCGATTACG
>JAYUFI010000153.1:0-2624 GCA_043738805.1 Planctomycetaceae bacterium
GATCGCCACTCGCTATGACAAAACCGCTCGCAACTTCCTCGCCTTCCTCCACTTGGCCGCATCCATGATCCTCCTCGCGTGAATGTCAACACGGCCTAGCCGAGGCGATCAAGGCCAGCAGTGGGTGGAAGATTTTGGCAGACATGCTATTTTCGCAACTCGCTATTAAGGTGGGGTCTGACACATTCGTTGAACAGCGCTATGTGCCCCCGGAACGTCTCAAAAGCGGCCCAGATTATCGACCAGTTGTGGCTCATTGAGAGCGTCCGAACTCACCCCTGTTTGATGCCGTTTTGGATGGCTGCCGTGACAGCCAATGCGCGTCAGTTTTGCTGCCGGTAATTACCGGCGCACCGCTCAATTACCGCGTCAAAATGCCATTTCGTGCGTCGAGTTGCCACGATTTGCACTACTTGGCCGAATGGCGTAATCTATTGTCGCTTCAGCAGTTCTCGCAAAAAAGAGTGCCCTTCCGCGTGTGTCTACGGAACCGAAGGATAAACGAGACACTCAAGAAGTACCTTGAAGCCGTGATGACTGGAGTGACTCCGGATGTTTCAGCAAGACTAATTGCATCAGAAGATAAACGCTTGGACGAGTTCAGGCGGCTTGATCGCCTTCGGATGAACACTTGGTTTAAGCACGTCTCGGGACAGTATGAGATTTCTTTGGAGCAATTCATGGAGGTTTTGCTGAAGGCAGATTCGTATCGCAGTTTTGCCGATCAACTTGGAAAGGTCGTCGATAGTGACTCTGCGCAATTGGACACACTTGGGATTCTTGAGCGTCATCAATCCGCGAGAGCAGATCTGAATGAGGCTCGCAGCATTTTCGGCCTTCCAGCGATAAAAGGGGACGACAGTCCGGAAGAGCCATCAGAGAGCGCAAGCCGAAAGGGACGCCGCAAAAAGCAATCAGTTCCGGACGTAGATTCTATTTAACTTCTGAGTCAAACCGTCTTATAGGATTTGCCGTTCGGCAAATCAGCAACCGATCCGATCCAGCAACTGCATGATCGACTCGAACTTGTTTTCGACGACGATGGGGCGGTTGGCGGCGGGGGTTTGGGTGACTCCGGCTTTGCGGAGCATCGTGGCGTAGGGGTCGTCCTCGGTGGCTGCGGCAGCGGAGAGCCGCGCGGGATCGACGGAATGGTACGCGACGGTGGCGGTCGGGTCTTTGAGTTGGTGGCCGGTGAGAATGCAGACGACTCGGTCGCTGGGAGAGATCACCCCTTGCTCGCGGAGCAGTTTGGTTCCGGCGACGCTGGCGGCGCTGGCGGGTTCGCAGCCGAAGCCGCCGGCTCCGATTTGAGCTTTGGCTTCCAGGATCAATTCGTCCGAGACCTCGCGCACGACGCCGTCGCAGACTTCGAGTGCTCGCAAACACTTCAGCAGGTTGACCGGGCGGTTGATCTCGATGGCGGTCGCGAGAGTTGAGGCTCGGCGGTTGTCGGTGTCCATCTGCGTGAAGAATTTGTCGGTGATGATTTTCGCCTCGTCGAGCCGACCGCCGTTCCATCGCAGCTTGTGTTGCTCGAAGAGTTGATACAGCGTGTTCGAGCCGGCCGCGTTGATGACCGCCAAGCGTGGGATGCGATTGATGAGGCCCAACTCTTTCAGTTCGGTGAACGCCTTGCCGAACGCGCTTGAGTTGCCGAGGTTCCCGCCCGGCACCACGATCCAATCGGGGACTTCCCAGTTCAGACCTTCGAGCACTCGGAACATGATCGACTTCTGGCCTTCCAATCGGAACGGGTTCACGCTGTTGCACAGGTAAATCCCGCGCGCGGCGCAGACGTCGCGGACTTGCCGCAACGCGTCGTCGAAGTCGCCTTGAATCTGCAACGTCTTCGCTCCGTAGTCGAGCGCCTGCGACAGCTTGCCGAACGAGATCTTGCCGCTGCCGATGAAGACGATGGTCTCAAACAGCCGCGTGGTGCTGGAGTAAATCGCCAACGACGCGCTGGTGTTCCCCGTCGAGGCACACGCCGCGACCTTCGCTCCGACCATGTGAGCGTGAGTGGACGCAGCCGTCATGCCGTTGTCTTTGAAGCTGCCGGAGGGGTTCAGTCCCTCGTACTGCAACAGGAGCCGGCCGGACTGAAATCCGGCGTACTTCCCGACACCGGCCGAGGCTTGCAGGATCGTCTGCCCCTCGCCGATCGTCACGATCTGGTCGTCCTTCGCGAACGGCAGCAGTTCGCGAAACCGCCACACGCCGCTGAAGTCGAGCGGATTCCGACGTGTGCCCCAACGAGCTTCAAACTGCTTGAGCGCTCCCGGCACCGGCACTCGATCCCAGTCGTAAGCAATGTCTAGAAGATGTCCGCACTTCGAACAATCGACGAGCGTTTGGCTGATCGAATAGGTCGCTCGGCAGGCGGGGTTCATGCAGACTTGATGGGCAAGGTCAGACGAAGTGCTTGAGGAAATGATGTCGCTCCCGAATCGAATAAAACCAGTCATCTGGACCGGCGGAGATTAGCGTTCTGTTTGAGTCGCCGTCAGTCATCGAACTGGACCCCGGATTGACGCAATCCTCAGAAGCGGGGACGATTCTTTTCCGAATGGCTTTGCGTCAGGTGATAAGCTTGCGTCGTCGTTGGCCGAAAACGATCGCTC
>JAYUFI010000154.1:0-2620 GCA_043738805.1 Planctomycetaceae bacterium
CCGGTGTGCTCATCAATGATGATCAAGTCCCGATGATACGGTCCCGGCCCGAACGTGCGGCTCGGCACAACGACGTGTTGGGTCATCCCCACCGGCCAAACGCACGGAAGATCGGGCGCGACCAGCAACGTCAAATCCTTCACGTGAGCAGCGGCGACTTGGGCGTCGGCTTGTGTTGGACTCAAGCACGGAAAACTCAAAACGAACGCTGACGCAATCAGACCAAGTCGTTGAAACATTCAGTCTTTCCTTAGATTACCTCTGAGGCTTTGGGGCGATGCGATTAATACCTCGCCGCAATTCGGAAATGGGTGCGGCTCGAACGCAATCAGAGCATACTTGTAAGAGAGGCGGGCAAACGCTTCCACTCGGTAATCGTTACGCGGCTGGAGGCTCCGTTGAGTGACATCGAATGAAGCGGTAAAGTCGCCACGCAAGAGGAAGAATTATCCATGCCAATTACAATCCCATTCGACCTGGAATTTGACGTGACCGAACGCGCGCGACGGCGGTGTGTTAAAGTCGAAGATATTGTTCGTGAAGCACTGGATTGGAATTTGCGAGTGGATGCGGCCACGCTCGATGAATTGGAGGCGTGGCAAGATATCCGCGATGGGGCATTGGAACTTGTGGATGGATCTGCATCGTGAAATACGGCGATATCCATTGGGTTGAATTGCCTGATGGTGGTGGACGTGAGCAGCGCGGTCGGCGACCGGCTGTCATTTGGCAAGACTTGTCCGCGTTTCCTCAACTTCCAACCGTGCTGGTTATTCCGCTTTCGTCACAGTAAGACGCGCTTCGATTCGAGGCCACGGCACTGATTCAAGCGACTGCGACGAATGGTCTCGCCGTTGATTCTGTGGCGTTGGTTTTCCAACTTGGTGCTTGCGACGTGCGACGGATCGGGCAACGCCTCGGTCGGCTTGATGTGGATGATTTGGGCCGACTCCGCGACATCGCGGCCAAGCTTCAGAATCTGAATTGATCGGTTCGCAGTGAGCGACGAATCGACGTTGGCGTCACGCGAGAAACTCCCACCGAACTTGGTTAGACTCCCGCCGCTTGTGATCACGCGACGTGGTCCGCAACGATGAACGACCTCTTTCGGAAGGAACTCGATCTATGCGTAGCGTTCTGTGGGGAATGATGGCTCGGCCGCGAGCTTGGTTGGCGGCGATGGCTGTGGTGGCGGGAATCGCTGCGACGGCGCAGGCTGAGGTGAAGTTGCCAAACGTGTTTGGCGATCACATGGTTTTGCAGCAAGGCCAGAAGAACAAAGTCTGGGGACTCGCGGACGCGGGCGAAGAAGTCGCCGTTTCGATCGACGCGCAGAATCACAAAGCGAAAGCGGGAGCCGACGGCCAATGGCATGTGATGCTTGATCCGCTGAAGGTCGGCGGGCCGTATGCGTTGACGGTGAAAGGGAAGAACGAAGTTAAGTTTGATGACGTGCTCGTCGGCGAAGTTTGGATTTGTTCCGGCCAATCGAACATGCAGTGGTCGGTGAATGCCGCGAACGATGCGGACCTCGAACGAGCGACGGCGAAGTTTCCGAAGATTCGCATGATCAACTTTCCGCAGATCGGAGTTCAGGAACCGATCTGGACTCACAAAGATCGCCAGTGGCAAGTCTGCACGCCGGAGACGGTCGGCAACTTCTCGGCGGTCGGCTACTTCTTCGCTCGGCAGTTGCATCAGACGTTGGATGTGCCGATCGGGATGATCAACAACGCTTGGGGTGGCTCGGCCTGCGAAGCGTGGATTCGTCGCGACATCCTCGCGAAGGATGAAACCTACAAGCCGATGATGGATCGCTGGGCTGACATGGAGAAGAATTTCGCAACTCTGTCGGCGAAGCAAGATCCGACGGAAGATGAGAAGAAACAACTCAATAATTTGCGCGGTCAGATGGGTGGCAATCATCGTCCGGCGAACATCTACAACGGCGTGCTGAAGTCGCATCTCGGTTATGGCATCAAGGGAGCAATTTGGTATCAGGGCGAATCGAACGCCGGCCGCGCGTATCAGTATCGGACTCTCTTCCCGCTGATGATCAAGAGTTGGCGTGACGAATGGGGCAACGGCGACTTCCCGTTCTATTGGGTGCAACTGGCCGACTTCTTGGCCGAGAAGCCCGAACCGGGAGACAGCTCGTGGGCCGAACTGCGTGAAGCGCAAACGCTGACGATGAAGGCTCTGCCGAACACTGGCGAAGCGGTCATCATCGACATCGGCGAAGGGAAAGACATTCACCCGAAGAACAAGGTTGATGTCGGACGCCGACTCGCACGCTGGGCGCTGGCCGAAGACTACAAAGTCGCTGGCATTCCGAACCGCAGCCCGCTTTACAAGTCGATGGAGAAGCAAGGGAACAAAGCCGTGCTGGCCTTCGACAACGTCACGAACGGCTGGCGTCCGTTCGACACGCACGAGCCGCGCGGCTTTGCGATTGCGGGCGAAGATAAGAAGTTCGTCTGGGCTTCCGCGAAGATTTTGCCGGACGGACGCATCGAAGTTTGGGTCCATCGGACTTCGGTGTGGGTATTGGTCTAAACGAGTTGTCTTGTGTACATGTCTGGTCCACCGCAGTGAAAGTAGATGGCAGTGATGAAGCTGT
>JAYUFI010000155.1:0-2618 GCA_043738805.1 Planctomycetaceae bacterium
TCGCCGGCAGAAGTTTAGCGCCCTCGATTTGTTCCGCGAGCATCCCTTTGGCAAAAATTCACAAGCTCAGAGCGACCGCCGAAGGTCGCCGTGGGTTTCCACCCACGGTCGGCCATCCCGCCAAACCCTCTCGTCGCGGAGCGACGATCGAACCATCGCCACACCATCGGCCGCCAAATCGATGCGAGTCGTTGCGTCTCATCAGCCGCTTGTCGAGCCGCTCAGGTCGCGTCAGACTGAATGCCAAAATCATCCGTGAATGATGCGGAAGCGGGGCAGAGGCCAATTGATTGGCGGCAGGAGGCTTTATGGAAAATGAATCAACGGCATCTCGGTCGAATGGCGTGGCGGCGATCTACCAAGGCAATTGCCTGGAGGTTCTTCCCAAGATCGCAGACTCCAGCGTGGATCTGATTTTCGCGGACCCGCCGTACAACATCGGGAAGACGTTTGGAGAGTTCCGGGATCGTTGGCCGTCGGATGAAGCCTACGCGGAATGGTGCTACGAGTGGCTGGCGTTGTGTCTGCGCAAGTTGAAGGAGACTGGCGGGCTCTACGTGATGACCAGTACGCAGGCGATGCCGTTTCTCGATCTTTGGTTGCGAAAGCATTGCACGGTTTTGTCTCGCATTGTCTGGCACTACGACAGTTCCGGGGTTCAAGCTCGGAAGTACTTTGGCTCGATGTACGAACCGATTTTGTTTTGTGTGAAGAACGCCGACAGCTACACGTTTAATGCGGCGGAGATTGAGGTCGAAGCCAGAACGGGAGCCGTTCGCCGGTTGATCGATTACCGCAAGCCAACGCCGACGCCGTACAACACCACGAAGGTTCCGGGCAACGTCTGGTACTTCCCTCGCGTTCGATACCGGATGGCCGAGTACGAAGAGCATCCCACGCAGAAACCGGAAGCGCTTCTGGAACGGATCATTAAAGCGAGCAGCAAGCCCGGCGATCTCGTGTTGGACCCGTTCTCCGGCACCTTCACGACGTGTGCCGTCGCGCAACGTCTGGAGCGACGGAGCATCGGCATCGAACTCGATCGAGAGTATTTCAAGACCGGCATTCGACGGCTCGGACTGGGCGATGAATTCGAAGGCGAGCCGCTTCAGCCGTTGGACAAGACCTATGTCCGGCGGAATGGCAAAGTTGCCAAACAGGTCGCAGCGCAGGGAAGTCTGTTTGATGAATGACTCGGTCACGCGGCACGCTTTTACGACGCAGATTGAAGCCATCTTGGCGAAGCACTTCGGCAAGTCTGCGTCCGATGTGTTCGAGCAGAGTCCGCTGCTGGGGTACTTGAACCACAAGACGAAGGCGGCCAGCCGCGGCTCCAAATCGCGCGGTTCGTTTGGGAATCTCTACGCCATTTACGTCCTTGTTGAAGACTACATCAACCAAGGCTTTGGTCCTGGTGGAGCGAGAGTGGGGACTTACGAGTCCTATGAGGGTGCTCGCTTCACCGACCTGTTCCGGCGGCAACGCGAATTGCCGTTTGGTCAGAAGTTGCAGAACCATGCGTTAAACGCGCGGCTCAACGATGAGTTTCAAAAATTCTATCCGTCGGTCAACAAACAGCCGATCGTTCGCGACATCGAACAGCAGCGATATTGGATTCAAGAGGATCTCCTGACCGTCACCGTGCGAGGCAAAGATGGCAAGAAGCGGCACCACAACATTGCGCCGGCGCTTCTGGAAATCATCGACGCCTATGTGGCCGCCAAGAAGCAAGCCTTCGAGGCATTCATTGAGTCTTGCCAGCAAATCGCGGCCTTGGCTGTCAGCGATTTGAATGAAGCGGTCAGCTTTGTTGAAACGCAATTGCGGCCTGAAATCGACGCGCGCATTTTCGAGATTGTGAGCTTTGCCGTTCTGAAGGCGTTTTACGGCGAGCAACACATCTATTGGGGCTGGTCGCGAAAAACGATCCGCGAAGAGCAACTGACGCTCTTCAAGACCGGTCGCACGAATGCCAATGACGGCGGCATCGACTTCGTGATGCGACCGTTGGGTCGGTTCTTCCAAGTCACCGAGACGGTCGATGTCAGCAAGTACTTCTTGGACATCGACAAGATTCAGCGTTTCCCGCTGACCTTCGTCGTCAAGTCGAACGACTCAGTCTCTGAAATCGAACGAGCCATCAAGACCCAAGCGAAAGCTCGATACAAGATCGAAGCCGTCGTTGCCGGCTACATGCAGGCGATTGAAGAAATCATCAACATTCCTCGGCTACTCGACTTCTTGAAGACGGTCATTGCCGCGAACGGAATCAAGCGGGTCATGGACGAGATCGTCATGCAGAGTAAAGTCGAATTCAATTACCGCAGCGATGATGTGGACAACGAATGAAACTGGGCTTGATGTGGCGACTCATTGGTTCATTTCCTTGATCGCAGGGCAACCGCCGAAGGTCGCTCTGCGACGGACAGCATCTCGACAGCGAATTCTTGCGCGACTGTGGGGAACGCGGGGTCGGGTGTGTTCCGTTCTTGATGTTGCCATTGGTCAGCGCGGGAAGGGAGCGTCCTCCGCCACAACGTGGCATCCTATGTCAGCCCAGGCCATCGGCCTGGGTCACGGTCGGAATCACCAAGGGGTAGCCCCAACGGGGCGGCCCT
>JAYUFI010000156.1:0-18252 GCA_043738805.1 Planctomycetaceae bacterium
AGTCGATGGCAGCAACGACGACGACGCCAGTCAGTAACGCCCACAGACCAACGACGGTTCCACGTCGACTGGCGACGCCAGCCACCAGACCGACAATCATGAAGGGAAACAGCATGAGGAGGGTGAGATACAAGTCGCTTGTCAACATTTGAGCCGCGCGACCCGAGAGGAGAGCGAGATATCCAATCACGACGAACCCGAGTGCGAGGGCCACCGCGAAAAGGCGACGCCCCCCAAGCTGCCTGCGGTTTGTCGGGCTTGGTGACGACGACTCTGCGGGCGCGCTCACCACGCTCGTCTCGCCGTGGGGAGGTTCGCTCTCGCGGACTTGCGGTCTCATCGCCAGCGCACGGCGACCTTCGCGACTGATCACCCAAGCCATCACCCAACCCCATCCGAACGCCAGCACGGTCATCCCGATCACAAACAGGACTGCCTCCGCGCTCGTCCGCATTCCTGATGCATTCTTGAGGCTCATCGCGAAGCCCACGAGCGTCGTCAGGAATACGAGAAACCAAGGAGGAATACTCCAGATCATTGCCAGTGGCTGCGGGGATCGCGCGGCCTTCGCGGTGATGACCGGTTCTCGTCCGTCCGTCACGGCGCGAATCGCCTCAGACCATTCCACGACATGCAGATTCGCGGCTGGGATCGACAACAACCAACTTGCTGACGGCGTGAATGGCGTGAAACAAACTTGCCGAGTGTTTCCGTCTGACTCGTACGTCACCCGAACGTAATCCAGCCCCATCAAAATCACCGTCGTCGAGTAGTGACCGACTTCAACATCTCGGATGGACTTGAGCGGAATGACGATCGACTCTTCACTGCGAAACAGCACGGGCCATCGAATGCGGAGCTGGTTTTCGTCGAGCACGAATTCGGCCCGATCACGATGGGCAAAGAACCG
This sequence comes from Planctomycetaceae bacterium, assembly GCA_043738805.1. Classification (GTDB taxonomy): domain Bacteria; phylum Planctomycetota; class Planctomycetia; order Planctomycetales; family Planctomycetaceae; genus SXKJ01. The sequence goes on from JAYUFI010000156.1 coordinate 911, forward strand.
TCCCCAAATCGTCGCCAGTCTTTCGGCAGTGCAGGCGATACCGTTGGCGATCATCGGCAGGCGAGTCGTCGGCTGCGAATGTTCGCCTGCCGATGAATCACTCAAGCCTGCGTCGCTGGATGCTCCACCGGAATGCTCATTGTCCGCGGCGTGTCCCGGAATTCTGGCTTGAACAATCCTGTTGTAGACCTCTGACAGAACAAGGCAGGCCGCTGACAGAACGCAGATCACCGGCCACATCACGGCGATGATCCACACCGTCCTCCAAATGTGTTCGGACAGCGATCCGCCCACAACGGTCTGAGTTCCAAGAAAGAGCAACGGCAGTGCGATCGCGATCGCCAGTAACCCGAACGCGGGCAACGCCGACTTCGAGCGGAGATTCGGCAGCCAGCCAAGCTCATGGGGTGTCGTGACGTGACCACGCATGGGTCGCGGAATGCTCCGCGTGACTGGCTCGCCGCTTCCGAGACTTGTCGGCGGCGGAGTGTTCACCACACCTTCGACTTGCTGACGGAACTCCGTCGCGGTGTGAAATCGCAATTCGGGTTCGTGTTCCAGCGCACGCAGCACAATCTCGTCCAGCCGCACGTCGATTTGCACCTTCTTCGATGGCGGCACCAGATTGGTTCCGGGCAGCTCGCCAGTCAGCATTTCGTAGAGCACGACACCCAGCGAATAGATGTCGGCCCGATGATCAACGGCGCTCGGAGCATCCCGCTGTTCCGGAGCCATGTACTGCGGAGTCCCCAGCACCGACTGCTGCGTGAGATCTGGTTTCTGTAGGTCAGGCTTTCCAGCCTGACTTGCGTTGGACGTGAGATGGTCAGGCTGGAAAGCCTGACCTACGCGCATCATCCGCGCGATGCCGAAGTCGGCGATCTTGATGCGTCCGTCTTTATCGAGCAGCAAATTCTCCGGCTTGATGTCGCGATGGACGATGCCGTGCTCGTGAGCGAACTGCAGCGCTTCGCAGATCGGTGGCACAATCGCCAGCGCCTGCGGCGGCGTGAGTCGCCCCGCCGACATCGCCTGTCGCAGGTTCACACCGTCCACGAATTCCATCGTTAGAAAGAAGAACTCGCCTGCTCGGCCGGAGTCGTACACGGTCACGATGTTGGGATGATTGACCTCCGCCAGCGCCTGGGCTTCACGAGCGAACCGCTCGGCGAAGTCCGGGTTCGCCGCATGATGCGGAGCCAGAATCTTCAGCGCGACCAATCGTCCCAGCGACTTCTGCCGAGCTTTGTAAACCGCTCCCATCCCGCCCCGACCGATCAACCCGACGATCTCCAACTGCGGAAACACCGCCGTCAATTCTTCGACGGTGGGCGGTCTCCAAGCCACCGACGGCCCACTCTCCGTGCCGGTTCCCAGAGCCACCTGTTGGAGCAGGCACGCGCGACACAGCCCCTCGGCCACCGCGGCTTCCACCAACGCACCGCAGCTCGGACATCTCAATTCGGCAACATGGTCAGTCATGGCGACATCCTACCTCTGCACGTCGACGGGAACGAATCCAACGCTTTCGCCGGTACATGAGGAATCGGAGCCGCTCCGTTACAGGGTTTTCAACGATCCTGCAAAATTGTTGTGTGATCGGGCTCGGCACCGGACACTCCGGCGTCGAGGAGAGATCAACTTGGACCTGACTGCTTTCATCAATGCCTATCGCGGGCCACTGATCGGGCTGATTGCCTCGTGGGGAGCTCCGTGGGGTGACGCGGTCGAGATTGCTCAGGACAGTTTTTCGGAAGCCTGGCTGAACCGCGAAGCTTGCCGGGGTGACTGGAATGATCCGGAAGTTTTTGGACGCTGGTTGCGCGGCGTGGCGCTCAACCAATACCGCAATTGGGCCAGGAGTCGTCGTCGTCGAGCACGGACGCTGACGTTGGAACCGGCCATCCTGGAGCAGACCGTCAGCGCGGTTGATCCAGAACCCGATCCACAACTGGATGCGTTGCGGCAGGCGATCGCGCGGCTGCCGAGCAAGCAGCGTGAGGTGGTTCTCATGCACTACCTCGAAGAGACCAGTGTGAAAGAGGTGGCGGCGCTGTTGTCGGTCTCGGCCAAAACGGTGGAGGGACGGCTCTATCAAGCCCGTCGCCACTTGCGGCGGTTGCTCGATGGTGAGCTTTCCGTCGCACAGATCGGAAGGATGTTGCTATGCCTGTGAACTTGGTCTCCGAAGAGGAACTGCGAGCGGCCTTGCGTCCCTACCGAGTCGATCCAGCGACATTTGAAGCCGGTGTGAGGACTCGACTGGAAGCCGCTCAACGACAGCGTGCCGATGACCCTCTGGCGGGACGCTCTCCCTTTCTGCGAAGCGCCGCCGCCTTTCTGCCGCTGGCGCTCCTTGCCGGTTGCAAGGCATCGCCCACCGAATCGAAATTGGCTCCGGCGGCAGGCGGCTACAAGCTGCTCAGCTATTTGGCGTTTCCAGCGATCAGCTTGTTTGTGTTACTCGGAGCCACGGTCTTCAGTGTGATGCAGATTCGCAGAATTCGCGCGGGAAATGACTCGGGACTGGATGACCAACAGGCAATCCACGAGGTGACTCGCCAATGGTGGAGCCAGCATAAGTGGGCCGCTGTTGGACTGTTTGCGGCCACCTTGACGTTGGCAGTGATCGGAGCAACGTGGCTGCTGTTTCTGTTCTACATCATGTCTTTCGGGATCTTGCTCTCCGTCCTCGCCGCCTTCGCCAAGCTCGGACTGGGCAATCGTCAGGTGATCGGCCAGTCGTGTTTGATGGGCCTGTTGTTTCTCGGACAGGTCGCCGGATTTTCCGGGATCGGCCATCAGGAAATTCACTTCCTCGATCAAACTCTGGTGGCGGCCGTCTTCTTCGGCGGCGTGTTGATCCTCATGGCGTTGCTGTTCTCTCTGTCGAGAATCGAACGCGAGCAACTGACGACCGGTCCCCAATGGGTGTCGGCCGGAGTCGGTGCCTTCATCCTGATACCGCTGCTGCTGTGGATGCTCAGCCCGATGCTCTGGCCGGCCGGGCCATTGCAGATCAAAGGCTTCGTAGAATCATTCGACAACGCCCCTCATCAAGAGGCCAGTTGGCATCAGTGGGAAATCCCCGCGCGATGGGCCATCGAGTCCAAACTCAAACCGGATCTGACACTCCCGCGTCGGCTGCTGGATAAGGAGATCGCGACCAAGTCCAACACTCAGAACCCGTTCATATTGGGAATCGCCATGAGAGTCGGGCTGCTACCAGCCGAACGTCTCGGTGAATTGCGAGACTATCCTCTGTCTCGGAAGTATCTGCTCACACCTCCTCCGAAAGGGAGCAGGCCGCTGCCGCTCACCTTTCTGCCGTCAGCCGACTTTGTGATCCGCGCCGCGGTTCTTCGGAATGATTTGTCCGCCGAGGAACGAGATATGTTGGAGCAACAGCTCCATGCGACGCTCGATGATCAAGCGGCTGGCCAGACCCTTCAAATGGAGACCATCTTGCGTGTGACTCAGCTCCTGGAAGTGATCGATCGGCCGATCAACCGCAATCAATACCGCGAGCGTGTCCACAATTGGCTGCGCGAGTTCCACACGACAAACTCAGGCGGATTTCAACTCGCTGGGGGATTCAAGACCTATCGCAATTGGCCCGCGGGATCGTGGCTGCAACAGCCCGGTGCCTTGGAGCCGACGTCACACGCCATCGAACTGATGCAGATCTACGGCGTCCCGGAAGGGATCGATCTCAATTGGGTCCGCTCGTTCCTGAAGCCAACAACAATGCGGATCTCGAACGACAAGTGGATGGCCGCCGCCATTCGCGAACGTCTGAATCATCTGTCCGACACGACGCCACCAACCTGGCTGGAGTTCTTGCACTACGAACGCAGCCTTCTAGCCGCAGCGGTTCTGGTGGGACTCTGTTTCTACGCGACGATCAGTTCTCCGAAACGGGCAGCCATCGACTCGGTAGAGAGCTTGTGAAACTCTCAAGACGACAGACCGTTGATTGCCCCGGTCGCGACGATTAAACCGTGCGGAGCAACACACCGTTTCTCTTGATCCAACGAAAGCCATGATGACTCCGAAACTGACAACCATTGTGTCTGCGTTCGCGTTCGCCGTACTCGGTCTGCTCACCGCAGTCGCCATTGCCCACTTTGCGCCAACGCCACCCACAGAGCATCCCCGCTTTGAACAAGCGATGTTCATCGTCCTCCCATTGGGTGGTGCCGTCATCGGATGGTTTATCGCTTATCTCGCAACACCGTTTGACAACAAAGAAAAGAAAGACTGATCGTCGGCTCGATCTGTGAGCAATCACCATGATCCCAATTCGATGTCTTGGCTCCGCGCGAACAATCGCCGCCCTTCTGATTTGTGGAACAGGTTGTCTGTTGTGCCAATGGTCTCTGTTCGCGGATGACCCACAGACTCCGCCGTCAAAGAAGCCGCAGACGTTTCAGGAACTTCTGGCCGCCCGCCCGGCTCCGGATTTGACGACGCTCGTCCGGCGTTCGTCACCAATGACGCAGGGGGAGGAAGCTTCCGAATCGTTCTTGGATCTGTTGAAGCTCCGCGAAATGAAGGATGCCTCAGCCGCCTCCGTGCTTGAAAAGATCCTCGTTGAGAACCGTCCCACGACACGCATTCACGGATTCGCGGCAGCCCAGGCGCTGTTCGCCATCGGGACTCCAGAGGCGCATCAGATCCTCTCGCGAAACGAACTCTCGACGCGCTTGGCGGTGGACTACACGTCGCACTGGGAAATGCGCGAGCCGCTTCGCAGTCGATACATCGAGCGGCATCTGTTGAAAAACCTTGCCAAAGATCTGGTTGTCGAACTGGAGCAAACTCCAGCGACGCCTGCGTCCAACGGTCGCCTGAATCTCGTCATCGTTTTTCGCAACGTATCGGACCAGTCATTCTTCATTCACGACCACGACTTTCCGGGTGACATGCTGCACCTCCGCGATGCGACGGGGCAATTCATGCCGCGAATCCACAGCCACACAATGTGCAAGGGGCAGTCCAAGAACATCGAACTCAAGCCCGGTCAGTCCCACCGCCTCGACGTCGCCATCGAAGTGGCCGCCGCCGATCCCCAAAAGCGACCGCCCCGATCCACCGGAAAGCCGATAGTGAAAGTCGAGAAATCGGGCCACCACTTCGACATCAACGCTCCCGGACGCTTTGAAGTTCTGGCCCTGTTCGAAGCAGAGCCACTATCCGACGAGCAACGGACGTTTCTGAAGGTCGATCAGAATTGGAAGTGGTGGACCGGCCGAGCGGTTTCGAAACCCCTGTCGATCAATCTCACTCTTCCCACTCCGGCCGCGGCCAACAAGTAACTCTGGAAACGCGAAGGGGCCGGCATCGACTTACTATCGTTTTAGTATTGCAGAATCGGATCGAGCCGATACTCTACTAACCGCTTAGTATTTCGACTTGGGGCTGCCGGCGGCAATTCCGCGTGCGGCCCGGTGAATTTGTGGGGGAGGAGAACTCATGGCTCGCTCGGCATCGAAGCATCCGACGGAATTGGAATTGGAAATCCTTAAGGTCGTGTGGCAGATCGAACCGGCCACCGTGCGGAGTGTGCGCGACGCGCTCGCGAGCGTGCGCGATCTGGCTTACACGACGGTCATGACCGTGATGTCGATCATGGCCGACAAAGGCTATCTCAAGCGAAAGAAAGAGGGCCGCAGCTACGTCTACGAAGCGGTCTATCGCGAGCACAAAGCCAGCCGCAACATGCTGCAAGACATCGTCGATCGCGTCTTCGGCGGATCGACGACAGCCGTCATGCAGCATCTGCTCGAAACGTCCGAGATCGACGACGAAGAACTGAAGGTGATTCGTTCGCTGATCAACCGCAAGACGCGCGAACGCAAGTGAACGTAGCCGTCATCGCTCCGCGTGACGAGCCGAATGGCAACAGACGTGGAAGAGGAATGACGGCGCCGAACGAACGCAGAAATCCAACGAGCATTCGGCTCATCACGCGGAGCGTGATGGCTACAAAGGGGAATCAATATGCCTGCTTGGCTTCAACAAGATTGGTGCTCGTCGTTCGTGCTCGCGCTGGGGCACTTTGTGTGGCAAGGGACGTTAATCGCCATCGTACTGTCGATTGCCTTGCGAGCGACGAAGTCCGTTTCGGCAAGATATTGGCTGTCACTCGCCGCGTTGTTGCTGATGGCAGCTTGTCCGATGGCAACGCTCGGCTGGTTGATGCAGCCAGTGAGTCACGTTGCGGCACTCGACGCGATCTCGATCGCTCGCGAGGAACCCGCGCCGAATCAGCCGATGAACCCAGCCGGTTCGTTTGAGGAGCCGTCCGACGTGGGGCACGTTTTCAACGTGCCCGTGATTCCCACCGTCGCAACGCCGGAAGTCACGCCGCCTGTCGCGTTGCCATCGCAACCACTGAGCGATGTCCGAAGCTGGTGGCGACGGTTCGCACCGCAACTGACGACCGCCTATTTGTGCGGCGTCGCGTTGATGTTGATGCGGCTGGTGATCGGCTTGTGGGGCGGGCGTCGGCTACGGCGGCGAGTGCATTTGATCGACGATGTGTCTCTGTTGAATGCAATGCAGCGGCAAGCGACGGCGCTCGGCCTGAAACTGCTGCCGATGCTGGCGTACTGCGAACGAGTCACCGTGCCTACTGTCGTGGGAATCCTCAAGCCGATGATCCTGTTACCGCTGTCGCTCGCCAACGGTTTATCTCCGGAGCAGATTGAATCAGTGCTGGCTCACGAGCTGGCTCATCTGCGGCGGTGCGATCATCTGGTCAATCTGTTGCAACGAGTGATCGAGTCGTTGCTGTTCTTTCATCCGGCGGTCTGGTGGGTCTCGCACCGAGTCCGCGAAGAGCGTGAGCACTGCTGCGACGATCTCGTCGTCGCCTGCGGAGCGATGCCGCTCGACTACGCGAAGTCGCTGCTGCGAGTCGCGGAACTCAGCCGAGCGTCGAAACTGCGCCGCTCGGTTGCGGCCGTCAGTCTGTTGGCGACAGGCGACCGTCCCTCGAGCTTGCGACAGCGCATCGCACGGTTGTTGGGTGAGTCGGCAACTCCGTCACTGCGAGTCAGCCCGCGCGCGCTGTTGCTCGCGATCAGCATTCCGATCATCGCACTGATCATGACGTTGCAATCAGGAGCCTCGAATTCACCACCGGCCTCCGACGCTGGGCGAGAGACTCTCGATCTCACCAAGACTGCGGACAAGCTCGAATTTCGATTTCAGGTCAACAACTCCCAGGGAAAGCCAGTCGCCGGAGCGAAAGTGACCGCGACGACGATCATGCGTGGGGCGTTCTCTTTTGAACTCGACCGGAAATGGTGCCCGGTTGTTACGTCTGATGAGCAGGGAGTTGCACTGATCACGATTTCGAAAGAGCAGTTCCAGGAGAAGCAGTTCCAAGAGATCGAAGACCGCACGGGCCAAGAAGGGTATTTGCAAACGATTGAGGACATCGAGTTGCGAGTTGATCATCCGCAGTATCCGGTCTGGTCTTCGTTTTTTGACGCGAAGGATCCCGCTCCGATTGAGCTTACCGATGCCGCGATGATCGAGGTTCGTCCGCGTCGAATGAATGACGACGCACCGCTCCGTGATGTCATGCCGATCTTCGAGCGTTACGACGCCTCGCCCGCCGATTGGTTGGCAATGAAGGAACAGTCTCAGAAGGAAGGCGTCCTGACGATTCGCCGAGTTGATCTCAGTAGTCAGCTCGCCACGCGCTGGTTGCGACTGGTGCATGTTCCTCAAGAGGGACCGGCGTGGTTCAGCGAGTTGATCGACTTGAAGTCGCTGAAGCAGAAATCGCCCATCGTGCTGAAGCCTCAATTGCGACCTGGAATTCGAGTCTCTGGACGACTGGCTGAGACTGTCCCTCGCCCCATCAAGAACGGTCGCGTCGTTGCGAAGGTGATCCAGGGCGGGCCTCGCGCCACGACGTTCGGGATTCTACCTGGCACGGTTCCACACCTTGCTGATTTGGCGGCGGACATCCATCCGTGGAGTATCTCGCTGGAGGCCAACATCAACGAAGACGGTTCGTTTGTGTTCGAGTCGGTCCCTGCTGACGAGGATTTGCAAATCATCGCGTTGTGCGACGGCTGGGTGTCACGATCACCGACCGCTCAAGAACTCACCGCCTATGCGAAAGCGCATGGCTTCGAGACGGACGACGGGCGTGAGCCGGATGGCGAGGTCTATCCGCAACTTTTCCGCACGACGACGGCGGGCATCAACCCGATCGTGCCGATGGAACGGACGACCGATTGCGAAGTCACCGTCGTCGATGACGCTGGCCAACCGCTCGCCGATGCCAAAGTGTCCTTCGATCCCAATCAGTGTTGGTTCCAATTCGGATCGGAGGGATTGGGAACGGGCTTCGACTCACTGAAACTTTTGCGAACTCAGTTTCAAACCGGTGAACCTCCAAAATTCCCCATCGAGAACCTGCGATTTCAGGCCACAACAAACGCTCGCGGCATCGCCGTCATCAAGAACTTGCCGGTGTCGAATTCGGACCCTGTCACTCCGACGCAGCACCTGTTCTATGTCACACATGACGATTACGTCGCCCCGATTGACCCGGATTTGGATTCCAGCCGTCAACAAGCCGCCGGACTCCGTCCCAATCAACATGGTCGAGTGACGGTGCGAATGACCGCGAAGACGCCGAAGGATGCTCAAGCAAACAACGCCGGGCAGGACGAAGCTCGTAAAGACATCGCCAAGGGCCAGCTCAAGTACAAGCTGTATGGACAGCCGTCGGGAACCGACCGGCTCTTCGGTGACGTACTCAAGGCCGATTACAAGATCTGGCTCGACATCTTGGCGGGATGTGAAGTTGAGGCCGACGTTAAACAGCGGGCGGACGGCTACAACCAAGTGATTCTCGATCACTTGAAAGCCAAAGGGCAGGCAGGCGTCATCCAGGCGGCGCAGAAGAAGGCCAAAGAACGATGGGCGCGACTGACGCCCGAAGAGCGACGGGTTGAAAATGGCGCACTCGGCGATGGTCAGACGCTGATCGTCAAAGACGCTAGAGAGGAACCTGCGGCAGTTCGAAAGCCCGGCGCGCCGGCATTCGTCTTGCCGGATCATTTGAATGTGATGGCGGTGGGCTTCGATCCCGACAGCCAAGACTTGGTGACCGTCGCAATCGAGAAAGACGTCGCCGTTCGTGTTTGGGATCTCGCCGCGAAGAAGTTGAAGCGCGAAGTCAAACTCGAGACCGATAAGCACGGCAATTTCTTTTTGCAAGGACAACTGACTTTGTCCGGTGATCGACAGCGTGTCATCGCGATTCTCGATGGCAAGATGGCGATCTGGGACACGACCACCGGCAAGCTTGTGAAGACGTTGGTGTTGCCGCCGGAGATGCAGAACAGCTTGCTGCGCGGACTCACCGCCACTTCCGACTTGTCGCTGATCGCTTGTGGGCGAATGCCCGGCTTCAGCAGCGGATTCGATGTAGCGGATGCTGATGCCGTTGTCTGGGATGTGGCAGCGGGGCGCGTGTTGCGAACGGTGACCCATGCGAATGCGTTGCAACTTCAAAGTATCGCGTTGTCGCCTGATGGCAAATTTCTGGCGACCGGCGGGCAGCAAGCCGGGATGTGCTTGTGGGACGTGGGCACGGGGAAGTTGCTGCACCAGTTTCCCAACGACAATCCGGGCCGAAAACATCCCGATCCTGAAGTATCCGCAGCAGGTGCCAATCAAGTTCTGTGTCTGCAGTTTTCACCCGACAGCCAACAACTCGCGCTGGGTGACATGCTGGGTGTGAAATTGATGGACGTGAAAACGTCCAAACTGTTGTTTCAGTGCGACGCTCCGTTCCGCTACGGCCGTCCTGGCCTCGTCTTTTCAAAGAACGGCCAATTTTCAAAGTACGGCCAACTTCTCGCCCGAACTGCGACCGACAAAGTTGTGCCGATCTGGGCGACTCAAACCGGCAAGCTCGTCGTCGAACTTCCGACCGAAGCCCACGACGGTTCATTTTCGCATGACAGCCAATCGTTCGCTGTCGGGTTCACGGATCCGAAAACGGCGGTTGCCATGTGGCCGTTGAGTGGCAACGGCGCAAAGGCAGAAACGAAGGCCGGAGCGATGTCAGCAAACACGCCCCCAGCGCAGGAGACACCCGTAAAGGAAGTCGATCTTCTGCAAGGCGAGTGGGCGGTGACAGGCTGGCAGGAAGCGGGGGAGAAAGCCACCGCGAATGAACTGAAAGGGAAGAAGTTTAAGATACAAGGAAACGACTTTATCGCCGTTGAACCAAGTCTGAGCGGCAGAATGTCGTTCAAGCTAAACCACGAGAAAGTGCCGAAGGAAATCGACCTCACGGTTCTTGATGGGAAGCGAAAGGGGATAACGGAACTTGGCATTTACGAAATCAAGGGGCCAACACTCCGCATTTGTTTCGGTGAGAATCTCCGGCCAAAAAACTTTGTATCGACATCGGAAAACGGAGAAACGCTTCTTACTCTCCAGAAAGCCCCCCGCGACAACGGCCTCGAATTCCTGAAGCCGTATTCGAAGCTGCATCGCCTGTCGCTCGAGATGACCGAGCCGCAGTTCTTGGAGATCGTCAAGCAACAGGAGTTGAAGGCGACGAAGATAGGTGAAGGGAACACGACCGCGTATCGCATCGAGCTCGGTGAAGGACTCACACTGGTCGTGATGTTTCGCGAGGATGGTACTTGCCGAGGCATTCAACGAATTCGCGGCGATGAACTGCCAGGTCGACTCTTCGTCAATGCGGGTGTTCAAACAGCAAGGGATCAAACGCGGATCTCGCAAAGCGCGATTTCCATTGATCCAAACACGGGGAAATGGGCTCGGCTGCAGAGCCTCAACGAATCCGGGGTCTACATTCCGCTTTCGCGCGTACGCGTCTCGCCAGATGGCCGGACGATGTTGTTCATGCGAGACGATGAAATCTGGAAGTGCGACGCGATCACGGGCGAGCGTGCGGAGCGTGTTCTGGCAAAGGGATCGCCCGTAGCTTGGTCGCCCGACGGCAAGACGTTCATCGCAGTAGTTGTGACGAGCAAACGCGATCCTCAACTTATCGAAAACTGGATCGTGAACACGGACGGTCAGAAGCAATTGGTGCTGGCGCTTCCGAAGGGAGACGAGGTTGAGGACTGGTCTGCCGATGGCCAATGGCTCGCGGTGAGGTCGCGATTGGACAGGAAGGTCTATGTCGTCAAGCAGGATGGCAGTGAGCGGCGGTATCTCGCCGACTCGGCTGGGTACGCGATGGGCCGCACCGGCTTTTCACCGGACGGCAAACGTGTTGTCTACCTCAGTGACCAAGAGGTTGACGACAAGCGCCGCTATAGCCTTCGGACCATCAACGTCGATGGAACCGGCGACCGTGAAATCCTGAGTGAGACAAAAGCCGGATCAAAACCTGACGCCGAAAACTGGACGGCCCCGATGGCCGCTCGATGGTCGCCGGACGGAAAGCACTTGGCTGTAGTGTTGTTCGACCACTCGCGCGACGGCGGAATCACCGCCATCAACGGCAACTGGCGACTGGCGATCATCGACTCTGACGGCGGCAATCTTCGCGAACTCAAGCTCGACGGTGTGCTGACCACCGTCTTGCCTTGGGACGGCCCGGAGTGGAGACCTACGGTGCCCGCCCAACTACCCGGAGTCGATTCACCAAGCTCGCAACCTGTCACCGCTCCAGCGAACGGATTGGAATTCCTCAATCCGTATCCGAAGCTGCATGGCTTGTCGCTCGACATGACCGAGCCGCAGTTCTTGGAGATCGTCAAGCAGCAGGAATTGAAGACTCGCAAGACCGTCGAGGGCGAGACCGTCGGCGGAGAGAAAGGCTCGCATGTCATCGACCTCGGCGATGGGCACTCGCTCGTCGTGATGTTTGGCGAGGACGGCAAATGCAGCGGCATTCAACGGGTGGGCGGCGAGGACACACGCCGAACACAGGTTCGTATGTCGACTCCGAACGTAACGGCGCGCGACTGGCCGCAGTGGGGCGGAACGATTCATCGAAACAACATTGCCGTGGGCCAAACCGTTCCAATGACTTGGAACGTCGAGACGCGAGAGAACATCAAGTGGTCGGTCCCGCTGGGGTCAGAGACTTACAGTTCTCCGGTCATCGCGAACGGAAAAGTCTTTATCGGAACAAACAACGGGCACGGCTATGTGAAGGAGCATCCGGCAAGCGAGGACGTGAGTTGCTTGCTGGCGTTCGATGAGCCGTCGGGAAAATTCTTGTGGCAGGCATCGAATTTGAAGTTGCCGGCGGGACGAGCGGAAGACTGGCCGAACATCGGCATTTGCTCGACGCCGTACTGCGAGGGGGATCGCGTTTGGTACGTCACGAACAGGGCGGAAGTGATGTGCCTCGACGCCGAAGGATTTCACGACGGCGAGAATGATGGGCCGGTGACAGACGAGCGGCTCATTGGGCCAGATCACGCCGACATTGTCTGGCGATTCGACATGATGGCGAAGCTGGGCATGAAACCACATCACGCCACGAATTGCTCGGTGACGTGTCTCGGCGACCGGATGTTCGTCGTGGTGAGCAGCGGCGTGGATTCCTCCAAGACCATCGCGGCGCAGCCAAAGGTTCCGAGCTTCGTGTGCCTCGACAAGCGATCCGGCCAAATGCTGTGGTCGGACGACTCGGCCAGCGGAAACGTGCTGGAATGCCATTGGTCCAGCCCCTGCGTCTTTGAGGCGGGTGGACAATGGCAAATCGCGATGGGTGGCGGCGACGGCTGGGTGTACAGCTTCAATCCTGTCGGCGACGGGCAAGGCAGAGCGAAACTGCTGTGGAAATTCGACACGAACCCGAAAGAGTCGATCTACATGCTTGGTCGAGGGACTCGCAATTACTGCGTTGCGACGCCGGTGTTCTACGATGGCCACGTCTACATCGGCAACGGCCAAGACCCTGAGAAGGGCGAAGGGATCGGGCACCTCTACTGCATCGACCCGACGAAACGTGGCGACGTTAGTGCCGAATTGGCCGTCGATGCGCAGGGCAAACCTCTCGCGTTACGCCGACTCCAAGCGGTCGATGTGAAGCAAGGCGAGAAGGCAATTCCGAATCCGAACTCGGCGATGGTCTGGCACTACTCGGCGATGGATCGCGCTGGGCTGAACAAGCCGAAATTTGAGGAATCGTTTCACCGCACCGTGGGCAGTGTCGCGATTGCCAATGACCTGCTGTTCGTCGCCGACTTCTCCGGCATGTTGCATTGCCTCGATGCGAAGAAATCGGTCAATGGCCAACCGGTCGTGCATTGGACTCACGACTTGCTCGCAGCCTGCTGGAGCACTCCGCTCATCGCAGATGGCAAGGTCTTCATCGCCGACGAGGAGGGAGATGTCACCATCTTCAAGTTGTCCGCACAAAAGACGCTGCTTGCCGAACGAAACGTCGGCGCGACGACCTACTCGACGCCGGCCGTCGCGAACCACACACTTTTTCTGGCGACGAAAAACCGGCTGCTTGCGATCGCTGATCCCAACGTGGCCGTTCGCGCTGGGCGCGGGTCTACCGCCCTCGACGCGACCGCAGATCTCCCGAATTCGGACGAAGATACGAACTCGGCGAACAACGCCAACGGAGACCTGCGGTCCAACCCAGCGGTGGGGCCAGGGAACCCGCGCCCAGCGCAGGCGTTTCTGCCCAACGGCTTGAAAGTCACTCTGGTTGGTGTGGGGTTTCATCCGTCTGAGCAGCGTGAGTGGTGGCAGGCCGACGGTTCGCCATTGGCCAATCGACCTTACGAGAAGCTCGCAGGATGGGTCTTGAAGGGGGATCCCAAGCAAGCGGACTGCCGGGAGTTCGCCTTGGAAATCCGAGGGTTGCCGAAGGAACATGCCGTCACAACACGCTTTGGTCGGGGGAAGGCGGGAGTCACCATCAGTGACTTCCGAAACGGCGTGAAGACCATTCACTTGGCTCATGGTCCGCTTTCCGATGAAGCGACGACTTCCGTCAATGTGAGTTTGATCTCGGAGCCACTCGGCCCGGCGCAGGGCATCAATGCGGATGGAACAAAGCTCGCCAATGTGGATGTGCCACCTGACGTGAAGGCGCTCTACGACCGCATCCAACCGCTGCGAGTTGAGTCGAGCGAGGGACAGTTAGAACTGTCGTTCAAGCCGCTGGGCGATTTCTTGGAAAAGGCGGATTGGCGTCTGGTCGCGATCGACAGCGATGGCCAAGAGATTCAGCCGTCTTCATCCGGAGCCTTCGAACGCGAGTCAACTTTCGGCTTTAAGCTCACCCGCGAACGGCTCGCCCACTTCGAGTACCGGCTGCGGCCGTATCGGCATTGGGTGACGTTCGAGAATGTCTCCCTGCAACCGGGCAAGCAGACCGACGTGAAGGTTAAGGTGGAATCGTTGCCGGACGAGAAACCTCGCGCTGGTCACACGCAGGGTGGATTACGGGTGTTGCGAAAGCCGGCGTTGCTGTTGCCGGATCACTGGATTGTGCAGGCGGTTGGGTTTGATAACGAGGGGAAGGAACTCGTCACGGCCTCGAATCAGAGCTTCATCACGATTCGGCGGTGGGATGTTGTCGGCATGAAGTTAATCAGCGAGATCAAGCTGCAAGCGGACAAGCATGGGCGAGCGGCTCGTGAGGGGACGTTCATGTTCTCGGGCGATCGGCGGCGACTTGTCGCGGCGACGGATGAGTATGTCGGCATCTGGGAGACGGCGACGGGGAAGCTGCTCAAGCAGTTGCCGTTCAAGACGAAGGAAGGGATCTATGACTGTGTCATCGACATGCTGGATTGCACTCCGGATCTGTCCGTGATCGTCGGACATCGAGCACTGCCGGGACGCTTAACTCTGTCTTATGACGCGAATGTCTTCGTCTGGGATGGAGTCACTGGCAATGTCTTGCGAACCGTGATCGACAAAGGGGCGATGGACTTGAAGGCCATTGATTTGTCGACGGATGGGAAACGGCTCGTCACGGCGAACAGCAGCGGAGCGAAAATTTGGGAGACGAGCACCGGACAGTTGCTTCGCTCAATTCCAAACGACAATGCCGGGATGAAGGATTTCGATCCCGCCTATTCAAACCTTCTTTGGAGCGTGCAGTTTTCGCCCGATGGCAAACAACTCGCGATGGGCGACATCCTGGGCGTGAAGCTGCTCGATACCACGTCGGGCAAGCTGCTGCAACAACTCGAAGGACCGTATCGCTTCAGCAGCGGCGGAAGGCCGGGACTGGTCTTCTCGAAGGATGGCCAGTGGCTCGCGCGGCTTGGCACGAAGTATACGCACGAAGGCGAGCATCACGGCTATGTCGTGCCGATCTGGTCGACGCGAACCGGCGCGAAGCTCTTTGAACTGCACACCCAAGCCAATGACGCCGCGTTCTCGGACGACGGTCAACGATTGGCAGTCGCGTTCTCCGACATGCAGCAGGCTCTCTCCGTCTGGTCGTTGAATGCCGACGTGGCGAACAAGGAAGCACCGGGGAAGCAGGTCGATCTCCTGCAAGGCGACTGGGCGATGACGGCATGGGAGGAAGAGAGCGTCAGCGCCGACGCCGATGACTTAAAGGGGAAGAGGATGGTGATTAACGGGAATGTGATGAGTGGTGTCCAACCGGGAGTCAGCGGCAGCATGTCATTCAGGCTGAACCCGGAGAAGACGCCGAACGAAATCGACCTCACAATTCTTGAAGGCAAACGGAAGGGAATTACCGAGCTGGGAATCTACAAAATCGAGGGCGACCAACTCCTCATCTGCTTCGCGAGTGAGGTTCGCCCGACGGCATTCACGACGACACCGGGCAGCGGTGGCTCGCTTCTTACCCTTAAGAAAGAGCCTCTCACGGTATGGGGCAAGGAAGTCGGTGGCCTGCAAGCGGGCTTGTCAATCAGCAACGCAAGCGACGTTCACATCGGTGGGAAGGCCACGGTGGTCCTCAAGTTGCGGAATGTCAGCAACGATCCAATCACGACTTCGGCCTGGCCGCTCTGGCTCATCAAGCCGACGATTGTTGATGGGGCTGGCAAACAGGTTCGGACCACGTCGCCCTCCTCGCCGGGTTTTGACCTTTCAACGACCGACATCACACTGAAGCCTGGTCAGACTGTTGTCGTGGCAACGAACAGCATTTTTGTGGTAGACGCCGAAGCGAAGGGTGGTGTGCGTCACGAAGGCGTGGCAGATCAGTTTACCATCCACGTTCATCCTGGGAGGCACAGGATTGATCTAAAAGGCTTCCTGGAAGGCCGTCCGACAGTCGCGACGGGAACGGTCGAGTTCGAGGTGAAGGCGGATAAGCAGGAGAAGCCCGACGCCCCAGCCGCGAAGCCCAACAACGGCCCAGCCAATGAGGAGAAACCACAGGAACCGGGAGCGAAGCAAGAGTTGCCGAGCGAGGCGAAGTTGCGGGTGCTGATCGACAAGGTGCTGGCCGCTCACGGCGGGGAGGACAAGCTCAAGCAGCTCACGTCCTTCACCATGACGTTCAAGGACAGCACCGGAGAAATGCATCATTACTTCATCCAGCAGCCCATGAACTTTCGGTTGGAGACAACCTATCGGGACCAGGCGGTGAAACGCATCACCATTCTCTTCCCGAACGGCAGGCTGTGGCGGATGAAGGAGCCGAAAGAGGAACCGAAGGAGTTCATACCGTCTGGTGCTGAAATCACGACAAAATTCTGGCTCGACCATGTGAAATTCTTCGGCCCCCGGCAGGTGTTGCGGTTGAAGGACGCCGACCACAAGGTCGCCCTCTTGGACGAGGAGACGAAGATTGGCGACCGTCCCGCCGTCGGAGTGCAAGTCACCGGCCCGCACTATAAGCACACAATGTACTTCGACAAGGAGTCGCACTTGCTCCTCAAGGGCGTCGGCAGCGACATTCTTCGGGAGGTTGTTTTCAGCGATTACAAGACGTTCGACGGCATCCCGATTGCCCGAAAGGAAAACGGCGGCGTCCCGATAATGCTGGAAGTCAGCGACTTCAAGGCGGTAGAGAAGTTCGACGCTAAGTTGTTCCAGCAACACTGAGCCGACCCAGCAGCCTCACAAGATTGGTGGACGAATATGATCCGCAACACCCGAATGATTCTGCTGATCATCTCCACCGTGCTGGTCGTCGGCCTCGAATTCCTCAAACCGTATCCGAAGCTGCATGGCTTGTCGCTCGACATGACCGAGCCGCAGTTCTTGGAGATCGTCAAGCGGCAGGAGTTAACGACTCGCAAGACCGTCGATGGCGAGAAGGTCACGCATCACATCGTGCTCGGCGACGGTCACACGCTGATCGTGATGTTCGGCAAGGACGGGAAGTGCAAAGGCATTCAACGAATGCGCGG
>JAYUFI010000157.1:0-2616 GCA_043738805.1 Planctomycetaceae bacterium
GATACGCAATTGGCCGAAGGGTTGCGAAGCACGACGTATCCGGTCGGCTATGAATCGCTGGTGTCACGCATCCTCGCACGTAAGCTGAGTCAACATCAAACGCGCACCGATTGGCGGCGGCGGCCTCTTTCGCCGGAGCAACTCGAATACGCGGTCGATGATGTGCGACACTTGATTGACGTCTGGAAAAAACAGCAGGCTTCACTCAAGCGACTCAAACGCCACGAATGGGCCGAAGCGGAATTCACTCGGCTGATTGATGATTTGGAGTCGGAGCGGAATGACGAGAGCTGGCGAAAGCTCGGCGGCCTGCAAAAACTCAAGCCGCGTCAATTGGCAGTCGCTCGTGAACTGTTTCAATGGCGCGAGCGAGAGGCCACCACCAAAGATCAACCGATTCGCCGTATCTTACGCGATGAC
This sequence comes from Planctomycetaceae bacterium, assembly GCA_043738805.1. Lineage (GTDB taxonomy): Bacteria > Planctomycetota > Planctomycetia > Planctomycetales > Planctomycetaceae > SXKJ01. Next base: position 421 of record JAYUFI010000157.1, read on the forward strand.
CTGATTGTCGATCTGGCGTTGCGACAGCCGAAGACTGCTGAAGCGGTCCTCGCCACACGCGACATGAATCGGCCCGGTTTTAAGAAGCACGCCGCTGAATTAGCGGCCTGCATTGAACGAGGCATCGCGTTGCCCGACTCGCAGATTCCCAAGCCGATGCCGACTCCGGAATCGAGTTCTGAAGATCACATCCTCAGCAAGCTGTTGCAAATCGTGCTGGCGAATCGCTGTTCCGAAATGAAAGTCGCGCTGAGTTTGGTTGGCACGACCGCCGACCTGAAGAACCTCGTCCGTTGGCACACGAAGAAAAACTCCAAGCAACCACCGCCGCGATTGGCTCAAGGTTGGCGCGCCGAAGTTTGCGGCGACCTCTTGGCCGATGTCCTCGATGGCAAAGTCAGCTTCCGAGTCGGCGATCGCAACAGCGATCATCCACTCGTGTTCGAGACAATCGAAACGCCGGTGGTTGCGGAGTAGTCCAGCGACGGAACGAAAAATGTCTCCGACGCTGATGTAACCCGAAGCGTGAGCGAGGGCGATCGCCTCGCAACGCGAATATCTCCGAGTTTTGTGAAGCGTTCGTCCTCGCTCACGCTTCGGGTTACATATGGAACGCAGCCACGCGACTGCTTCGATTCGTTCAATCGTGCGTCTGCATCGCCGCCGCAATTTCGCGTCGAGCGGTGAGGTAGTACCCAGCACCGATCAGCGCGACGGCGAGCGTCACGGCGCGATATGCCAAGCAGGTCAGAATTCCGGTTCCATCGGCAGCACCGGAATGGTGATAAAAGCGTTCGACAGCCCATTCCAACGGTCCTATTCCGCCGGGGACAGGAAGTACCACACCAATGAATTCCGCCGCCGGAATGAAGAACAGATGCGAGAGATAACTCGGCACAAACGCGCCACCCCCAACGGATCGAGCGCTGAAATAGAACGCCGAGATAATCCCGAAGTGGCCGAGCAGGCTGATTCCCAACGCGGCCATCAAGACTCCCGGTCGAGTTTGATACAGCCGGACTCCCTCAATGAGTTCGCCGATCGGCTTCCCCACCGCCGGGAGTTGCGTGAAGAACTTCCAAAGACCGAGTCGCATCACCACCGGAATCAGCATCAACGCGAGCCCGATCAATCCGGCCACGCTTCCTCCCGCCAACAGCCAGACGACTCCCTTGAGTTCCGATTGCTCGCGAATCGTCTCCCATTGCGGACATGCCGCACACGCTCCAATAACGAACAGCGCGAGCAATCCCAAGATGCGATCGAGTAGCACGGTCGCGATCGCCGTTGTGCGTCGTGAGGGCTGCTCTTTCGCGATCAACGCTGCTTTGACGACGTCGCCACCAACAGAGCCCGGTCCCACGAAATTGAAGAGATATCCGATGAAGCCCAGCCGCAGTGCATCGCGCACATGAAACGCAAAGCCTTGAGCCCAGACCAGCAAGTACCAACGCAGAAACGTCAGCACGATCGCTCCACTACACAGACAAAACGCGGCCAATAAGCTCGGCCAATGCAACGGCTGCTGGGCAAGTTTGCTGACACCTTCGCGATGCTTCCACAACACGAACGCCATCATCCCCAGCGCGACCAACCACTTCGCCCAAGCCCAATGTCGCTTCCATCCGCCGGATGATTTCACGGTTGGTTGCTGAACGGTTTGTTGCACTGATTCCGTCACGCTGGGGATCGCTTTCTTGATTGGGAAATGGGGTGAGTTTTGAAGGGAGGGGGCTGCGAGGAAAAAGAACTTCGTGTTTTTGTAGCCCGGTTTTTCAAACCGGCGGTTCAATTCGACCGGTTTGAAAAACCGGTCTACGGAACCATTCTTCCTCGCCGTTCCTAAGCTACGGCAAATCCGCGAATCGCGGCAACGTGATCCTGTCGCTCATTCAATCCCATACTGATCCAGCTTCTTGCGCAGCGTGTGCCGATGCAAACCGAGCTTCCGCGCGGCGGCCGCACACTGGCCATGTTCGTGACTCACGACGGTGCTCAGTAACGACGGTTCCACGAGATTGAGGAACTGATCGTATAGGTCTTCGCGATCATCCTGGTCACGCAGTTGTGCTTCAGCCCACTGCCGAATGAGCTGCGACAGGGCGATCGTCGGCGATTCCGACAACGGCTGTCCGGCGGGCGGTGCAGCGGACGGCAGATGCTCCGGTTCGATCACGCCGCCGCGCACGACGATCA
>JAYUFI010000158.1:0-6892 GCA_043738805.1 Planctomycetaceae bacterium
GAAGACCTTTATTTCCGCCTGAACGTGGTCCGCATCAGCCTGCCGCCGCTGCGTGAACGTGTTGCCGATATCCCACTGCTGATCGATCACTTCCGCAAAGTGCTCTCCGACATTCATGGCCGCGAAGCTCCGAACGTTTCGCGAGCTGCTCGTCACGCGCTGGTCACTTACGATTGGCCCGGCAACATTCGCCAACTGCGTAACGCGATCGAAAGCATGTTGGTCAACGATATCGACGGTTTGATGGATGTCGATGATTTGCCGGAAGAGATTCGCCCCGCTCCCGGTTCGGTCAACGAGACAGAACTCGGTGAAATGGTTTTCGGCGCGGATCAACTCATCGGCAAGCCGCTCGAAGATGTCGAGCGGTACTACATGCAGCGAGCGCTCGAAGTGACCAAGGGAAACCGCGAAGAGGCGGCGCACTTGCTGGGGATCGGCGAAAGGACGCTGTACCGCAAGATCAAGGAATACCAACTCCATGAATAGTGGATGCGAAAATTGGTCATTGGTTATCAGCCATTGATCATCAGCCCCCTCCGCGTTCTCTGCGGTTCTGGGCTCCGTCCCGCAAATCGTTGGAGACCTCGTAGGACGGGCGCTCCTGCCCGTCGTTTTCAGGGATTCGACGGGCAAGAGTGCCCGTCCTACGAATTTGCGGGACAGAGCGCCTACTCTTTCAAACCGCCTGAATCGCGACATCGACGGTGAATGTCCAGCGGATGAAGTAGAACCGCAGAGTTCGCAGAGAAGTCAGTCACTCGCCGAAGTCCTTTGAGGCAGAAGCGATGACAACAGGCAACGCGAAGCAAAGATCACTGGCGTTGCAAAGACCTCCGCCAATTGCCGGAAGAGACTTTTGCGAATTGAGGATGCAATTCATTTCCTCTTCGCAACCGCTTCATGAGCGCGCTCTATCGTGCTCACCGTCCAGACCAGTTGAGAAGTTTTGCAAGCGACTGACAGACGGCTTCACGCTCTTCACGGACTTTTCACATGGGGTTCACGAACGGCTCAAGAGCGCCCCGTACTGTCCCACCCGCGAAATAGGCGCTGAGTCTGGATCAGCGAACCGGTTTGAATTTTGGCCGCATTGGGACTGATCGACCAAGCGGCGGATGTATCGCAAGGGAATGGCCAGCAAGGTTTGCACGGAGTGCGTCAGGTTACGGGGGGACTCACGGCGGGAGATTATTGACTGCAAACGCAGTCTCCGCCTGGTCTCATTTTTTCTTTTAGGAGTGTGTCCCATGAAATTGTCTACGAATTTGAAGAAGCGACAGGCCGGCTTTACGCTGATCGAGTTGCTGGTCGTGATCGCGATCATCGCGATCCTGATCTCCCTCTTGTTGCCCGCCGTGCAACAAGCGCGTGAAGCGGCTCGCCGCTCACAGTGCCGAAACAACATGAAGCAAATCGGCCTCGGTATCATGAACTACGAGTCGAGCAGCACTCGCTTGCCGAGCGCCGGCGAAGGCTTGGATACAGTGGGCGTCATCCGCAAGATCCACACTTCGACCTTCCTCGCCATCCTGCCACAGATCGACCAAGCTCCGATTTACGATCAGTGGGACATGAAGCAGCACTACTCCAGCGGCGGTAACGGCAGTTCGGTCGGCGCAACGGGCAACGCAGCCCTCGCCAAGACGAAGATTCCGGCCTATCTCTGCCCCAGCAACGGCATGAATCAGAACGATCCGCTCGGATACGGCGCTGTGGACTACATGCCGATCGCCTACACGGACATTTCTGGTCCGACTCAAGTGGCGGCTGGCGGACCTACTCTTGGTCAGCGATGGAAGATTTCAACGGGCACTTCGCTCAATGGCGCGAAGGACTCGATGCTCGGCTTGTACGGCAATCCCATCCAGATGACGACCGACGGCACCAGCAACACCATCATGGTTGCAGAAGATTCGGGCCGTTTGATCGTTGATCCGGCTGGCGTTGGACAATTCAAGATGATCATCGGAGCTTATAACAACACGACCAACCAAATCGGCGGAGTGACTCCCGTCGGCTGGACGGCGGGCGACATGTGCGGTTCTTCTGGTACTAACACCTGCCCGCACCGTTGGGCTGACGGCGATACCGGTAACGGTGTTTCCGGTGCGGCAACGAATGACCCGACTGCGGGTGCGCTGTTCACGAGCACGGCTGCTGGCGTCCTCAACATGTGGAAGTCTCCACTCGGTGGCCCACCGGCTTGCCCGTGGACCGTCAACAACTGCGGTCCTAACGACGAAATGTATAGCCCTCACAGCGGTGGCGCTCACGTTCTGATGGGTGACGGCGGCGTTCGATTCCTCTCGGAAAACATCGACATCCAAGTCGGTCGCCGCCTGGCGGATCGTTCAGACGCTGAGAAAGTCGGCGACTTCTAATCAGACTGAGAATGCAACTAAATTCTCGTCGAACTTGTGAAGCAGCAACCTCGCGATGCCCCTGGCATCGCGAGGTTTTTTTAATTCTTGAAGGAGTGTCATCATGAGTAAACCCACCGTTTTGTTTCTTTGCACTGGAAACTCTGCACGCAGCCAAATGGCGGAGGCTTGGCTCCAAAAGCATGGCGGCGATCGGTTTGAAGTCCTGAGTGCGGGAACCGATCCGAAAGGGATCAATCCGTTAACGATCGAAGCGATGAACGAAGTCGGCATCTCGCTGGAAGGACACCGTTCAAAATCTCTCGGCGAGTATCTGGGCAAGATCACCGTCAATCATGTGATCGTGGTCTGTGCGCAAGCGGACGATGACTGCCCGCGTGTGTGGCCGTTCGCGCTCGCAAGACATTTTTGGCCGTTTGATGATCCCGCTGCGGCAACCGGAACTCACGAAGAGAAGCTCGCTGCTTTCCGACGTATTCGCGAAGAAATTGAAACCCGCATTAAAAAATGGCTGAGCGAAGAAGCGACCGTCGCCTGATGGGGCCGACAAGCAACATTCTTTGCGATGCTTGGCACCTTTGCGTTGAAACGGCGTCACTGAAACTGCCCAGTCTGAGTAATCACTCAAACTGAGCAGTTTTGACCGCAAAGGCGCAAAGTACGCGAAGGCACCCCCCCCAAATCATTTCTGAATAACCGTTATGCGAGGCGACTTTGAAAACGGCTAACGTTCTGATTTCTTTGTGGTTCTTTGCGCCTTGGTGGTGAAATTCCCTTCCCTGAAAACGCTCAGTTTGAGCAATCAGTTGCGTACCCTTCGCAGACAATCAAGACAGCTCAACGACCTTGCCGTCTTGTCGTGCGGATTCCATGCAGGCATCCATGACTTGCTGAGTCTTCAGTGCGATGTCGGCCCAGAAATTGTCCGGCTTGCCGCTGAGTGCGAGTTCGGAAAACTTGCGGAAGAGGTTTGTCTCTTGCGCGGTCGGTGCGTTGTTGCTGGACTCGCGAACCACGACGCGGCGCGTGTGGCCTTCCATGTCGAACTGACAACCAGTCGCTTGAAAGACATCGTTGTGGATTTCAAAGGCCGACTCGCAACCGAAGTACGGGAGCACGAAATCGGACAGAGTCAGCAGTCCTTTTGTGCCGCTGACGTTCGCCCATTGCTGTTTCTCGGTGATGAACGAGTTGTAAAACGTGGCCGAGACACCGTGGTCGAAAAACATTTCGGCGGAGAATTCCATCGGCACATCGGACTGACTGTCTGGACGACGCGCCTTCGTCAACATGCGACCGCTGACTCGTCGTGGCATCTGATAGTTCAACGCAAACAACGTGAACCGGATCGTGTACCAACCAAGATCCCCGAGGCAGCCGAGCGGTTCCAGTTCGCCGCTCGCGCGGATGTTCGAGTTCACCCATTCGTCGGGAGCGCAGAAACTGAAGGCCGATGTAATGCGACGAATGCGACCGACGCTCGTGCCGTTGTCGAGCACGTCTCGTAGAGGACTCAGCCGCGCGCTGTGCATGAACATGACGCCGTCCATGAATTGCACGTTGCTGCGATGGCACGCGGCAATCATTTCGGCAACGTCCGCCGCGTTACAGCCGACCGGTTTTTCAACGAGCACATGCTTGCCCGCTTGAGCCGCTTTGATCACCCACTCTTTGCGGATGCCGGTCGGCAACGGGATATAAATGGCATCAACGTCCGGCGCGGCGATCAACGCTTCGTAGCTGCCGATCGCTCGCGGAGCCGGATGATGCGGCACGGTTGATTGGCAGCCGTCGATGAATTGCTGGGCACGTTCAACGCTGCGGCTGGCGACAGCGGTCAGCGAGGCATTCTCCGCGTTGCGAATTGCTTCCCAATTCTTTTGAGCGATATTGGCGGTTCCCAAAATGCCCCAACGGCAGATTTTTGAAGTGCTCATGATGTGACTCCTGATGAACTTGATGAGTGAAATTCGGCGTGGCGATCTTCCCGAACGGTCACGGGTGGCACAATGGAAACGATCAGTCAGAGTTCGCAGGCGCAAACAACTTTTCGCCATCGTTGGCGGAAATTTCACCGTTGTTGGTTCGACGATGCGAGACTCGACTTCGATATACTCGCCGCTCGATGTTTCTGAAAAAACGTTTCAACGCTTGAGGTCATCATGCACACGTCACGATCGCTTTTGTCTGAGTCCCCTCTTTCCAATGTCGCGCGATTGAATCGTCGCTCCTTTTTGAGTGCTCTCGCGGCGACGAGCGGAGCGGTTCTCGCTTCAAGCCAATTGACATTCGCTGCGGACAAGTTCGGACCTGATTCAAAAGTGCTGAAAGCGACTCGGGAGAAGGCGATCAACTTTCTGAAGACGACTCAGAACGAGGACGGCAGTTGGACGTCGAAGACTCAGCCGGGTATCACGGCGATGGTTTGCTACGGCCTCGAAAGTGGCGGAGCGAAAGCGGATGACCCGACCTTGCAGAAGGGGCTGAAGCATCTGCTCGGTTATCTTCAAAAAGATGGCGGCATCTATCACCCGGAAACGAACCACAAGAACTACGAGACGAGCTTGACCGTGCTCGCCCTCGCCGGAGCAAACGCCGATGGCAAGCTCACCGGCACGATCAAAGAGGCTGAGAAATTCCTCCGCCTGTTGCAGTGGGATGAGACGGAAGGTGTCGATAAGTCACACCCGACGTTCGGCGGTGCCGGATACGGCAAATCTCAACGACCGGATTTGTCCAACACGACCTTTTTGCTCGATGCACTCAAAGCAGCGGGAGTGAAATCAGATGATCCCGCGATGCAGAATGCGCTCGTGTTTGTCTCACGCTGCCAGAACCTCGAAAGCGAATTCAACACGACGGAGTTTCCCGCGAAGGTCAACGACGGCGGTTTCTATTACACGCCGGCTGCGGGGGGAAACTCGCAAGCGGGCAAGAACCCAGACGGTGGGCTGCGATCTTATGCCAGCATGACCTACGCTGGCTTGAAGAGCATGCTCTACGCGGGGCTGACGAAGGACGACAAGCGAGTCAAAGCGGCTCTCGAATGGCTGCGCAAATTTTACTCGGTTGATCAGAACCCTGGTCTGGAACAGCAGGGCTTGTACTACTACTACCACACGATGACTAAAACGCTTTCGACCTTGGAAGTCGATCTCTTCGAGGACGCGAAGGGAGAGAAACACGACTGGCGCAAGGAGATCGCCGATGCTCTGGCCAAGCGCCAAAAAGAAAATGGCAGTTGGGTCAACGCTGCCGATCGCTGGATGGAAGGCGATCCGAACCTCGCGACCGCTTATGGGCTGATGGCGCTGAAGTTCTGCGACCCGAAGTGATCTCAATGGAAGCCTTGGCGTCGTCCGGATGACGATTGTCGCAACTCTGATGACTTCTGAATTGCCTCTCAACGCCGAGACAGAGCATCGAAGTCGCTTGAAATCTCCGCGAATCAAGGGGAATCGCGCGGCTCAAATTTGACTTTGTACTTTTCTGACTCCCGGCACTGCGACTGCGGTATGCCGCGTCACCTTCCGCAGACGAGAGCCTTCAAAACGGATTCAGGCAACAGGTTTCGTCGCCGAATGGAATAAGGGCGATGCCATGAGCACGACTACAAAAATCCCCAAGAAGGTCGTCACCCAACTGAGTGCGTTGCGAACAGAAGACCCGACTCGCAAGAAAGCAGATCGCCATCGCTGTGGACGCTGCTGCCGTTGCAGCCGTTGCTGGTAACGAATCTCGGCTTCTTCATCTGGGCGACCGGGGTGAAGTGTGGAAGTCTGTTGGACGTTGTCATTGATCGTTGGGAAGGCCGATGACGATGTCCTGCGCAAACAGCTCGACCGCACTTTTCCCCGGACGCCCAGAATTGAAGCCCGTCAACTCCGCTCGCCAACGAGATTTGATAAGCCAAGTTGACAAAATGCTCAAAACGCGAAATGCTCCTGCCGACTTGAGTTTGCGAATCTGAACATCGGACGTCGGTTTGCTGGCTTCGTTGTTGGCGACGTGGCGTCTGAAAACTCAAGCCATGTGCAGGAGGCATTGATCATGGCGTTGCAAATTCGTGAAATGGGGCGGGTATTTTGGAGTGACGAAACGGGGGCTGTCGTTTCGGCAGAGTTGGCGATGGTTGCCACTTTAGGAGTCGTCGGAGCGACCGTGGGGATCGACACGCTTTCCAAGTCGGTTAACGAAGAACTGAGCGATGTCGCTTTTGCGATTCGCAGCTTCGATCAAAGTTACTCGGTCAAGCGGCGAGAATCCGCCGGTGCTCACGTGGCTGCGTCTCGGTTTGAGCAACTCGACGTGAAGACCGCACACGAGCAGCTTCGCCAACATAAAGCGGACGCTGCGGCTCGGCAGGAAAAGCAGTTGGACTCGCTGAAAAAAGAACGTGCCGCCGCCGGATACCCCGAACAAGCGTTGTCGCTTTAGTATCACCGGGGTGATGCCAGCGAGCGGCTTGTTCTCGCCGAAGTAGGTCACGACGGTTTGCCAAACCTGTC
>JAYUFI010000159.1:0-2609 GCA_043738805.1 Planctomycetaceae bacterium
TAGGGACTCGGTTGAGTGGGTTGACCAAACATTGGCAAGCTTCCAAGGTGACAAACGGGGCTTCGAGGCCCGGACTGTAACTGCGGTTCGCTCCCCGGCAAAGACGTTGACGAGCAGTGGGCTGAGGACTCGGCACGTTGATTGTCTCGTGCTTCGGCCACCTCTAAACTCGCCCGCCTCTAGGCACCGGACCTTCTCCAACTCTTTCCCCATCAAGAAGCATCATGGCCCGCATCAACGAAAATTATCTGAAGCTCAAAGCCGGTTACCTCTTCCCCGAGATCGGTCGCCGCGTCTCGAAGTTTGCTGCTGAGAACCCGCAAGCCTCGATCATTCGGTTGGGCATCGGCGACGTCACTGAGCCGCTGATCCCGGCGGTTGTCGAAGCGTTTCACAAGTCGGTCGATGAGATGGCTCGCCGCGATACGTTCAAGGGCTACGGCCCGGAACAGGGCTATGACTTCCTGCGAAACGCGATCGCGCAGAACGACTATCAAGCGCGCGGAGCTGATGTTTCGGCCGACGAAATTTTCGTCTCCGACGGCTCGAAGTGCGACACAGGGAACATCCTGGATATCTTCGGCGACGACAACGTCATCGCCGTGACGGACCCCGTCTACCCAGTCTATGTCGATACCAACGTCATGGCAGGTCACACCGGCCCTGCTGATGAATCGGGCCGCTACGGCGGTCTCGTCTACATCCCGATGAACGCGGCCAACGACTTCACGCCGTCATTGCCGGATCGAAAAGTCGATCTGATCTATCTCTGCTTCCCTAACAATCCGACGGGAACGGTCATCAGCAAAGAGGCACTGACTCGCTGGGTCGAATATGCCAAGGCGAACGACGCGACCATTCTGTACGACGCAGCCTACGAGGCTTACATCACCGACCCAACCGTGCCGCACTCGATCTACGAAATCCCCGGTGCGAAAGAAGTCGCCATTGAATTCCGCAGCTTCAGCAAGACCGCCGGCTTCACCGGAACTCGCTGCGCATTCACGGTCGTTCCAAAAGCCTTGAAGGGGAAGACTGCTTCGGGCGAGAGCATCGACATCCAGCCGCTCTGGAACCGCCGTCATTGCACGAAGTTCAACGGCGTCTCATACCCCGTCCAGCAAGCCGCCGCCGCGATCTATTCGCCCGCCGGCAAGGAACAAATCCGCGAGATGATCTCGTTCTACCTGACCAACGCGAAGCTGATCCGCGAAGGTTTGCAGAAGGTCGGCATCGAAGTCCACGGCGGAATCAACGCTCCGTATGTTTGGTTGAAGACCCCCAACAATCTCAGCAGTTGGGATTTCTTCGATCGGCTGCTTTCGAAGGCCCACCTCGTCGGCACCCCCGGCAGCGGCTTCGGCGCTGCGGGCGAAGGCTACTTCCGCCTCAGCGCGTTCAACAGCCGTGCGAAAGTCGAGGAGGCGGTCGAACGGTTCACGAAAGTGCTGAAATAGCCGCTGATTGACTCGCGCGTATGACACTAGCACGACGCGCAAGCGAGTGGTTTTCTCGAACGACCACTCGCTTGCGCGTCGTGCTGGTGTGTCAGCAAGCCCTTCCCAATTTGAATCATCAACCCGCCGTGGTGACGTCAAACAGCGTGACTTGAATAACGCTTGTCCCACCCTAAGATACACCCCGCTTTTCACAGCAAGCCGGAGTGGCGGAATGGCAGACGCGCGGGATTCAAAATCCCGTATCCTTCACTGGGTGTGTGGGTTCGACTCCCACCTTCGGTACTCTTCTCAGGCGTAGTCAATGACTCGCCAACGTGCTCAAAACCCCGGATTTTCCGGGTTTTTGCATTTCCGGCGGACGCTGTTTGGCGTCGGACTTGGCGACTGACGAATTCTCAGCCGTCGCCAGAGCCCCCCCTCCGGTTATTAGGCTTTGGGGATCAGGTTTTGTGTCAAAAATTTGGAACCGGTGTCGTCAGCCGCGCATCGACAGGTGCCGAGAAGTTGTCGGGAAGATCAATAAGCACTTCCACGACGTGCAGATCTTTGCGTTCGGCGGCCGACCGAGCGAACACGGTCTTGCTTCCCATGAGCGTTTCAATTTTCGTGACCTGACCAACGATCGTTTTGCCGCCGAGTGTTGAGCCATAAATCTCGGCCTGGAGTCCGGCTTGCAGGCGGTCGGTAAAGCGTTCGTCGAACTCCGCGCGAACGCGAAGTGTGTTCGTCACGTCCCAACGTGGCCGCCCGCCGAATGGGCGACAATCTACAACTACACGTCGTTGAAGGCCAGCATTGAATTGCGCGAGTGCATCATCCGCCGGTTGTGGCCGGTCTCCTGACCGAGCCATCTCGTTGTGATGAGCATCACCGATGCTATTTCGGCGAAAAGATTCCCAATCGACACCAAACGGCGCGAACGGAGACGACCTGTTCGTTGTTCATGTTCAGCGCAGCAAACAGACAACGCGACCGTTACCGGACGGAGCGGAACTCTTCACCAAAGCGGGGCAACGCTTCGCACGTTGGAAGATCGACGGCAAGCGGACTGAGAGGCTATCCGAAAAGAAACACCGTGATTTCCGCAGCAATTTGCAGCCTGCCATTTCCGCAACAGCGGAGAACGGCCAGGAAACACCGCCTCCATCC
>JAYUFI010000160.1:0-18202 GCA_043738805.1 Planctomycetaceae bacterium
GCCCTACGTTAGCCCAGGGCAAGCGACCATCGGGAGCGCCGCCCTGGGTAGCGACCGCCACAACTTTTGGAGCCCTGAAGGGGCGGCGCTATGTCCATCGAATGATTAGTGCCGCCCCTACAGGGCTTGGGATTCCCGATCATCCGCCAACCCAGGGCGTTGCCCTGGGCTGGCGTAACACCGCCCCTTTGGGGCTGAAGTCGACAAGACCACGGCGCGTCCGTCCTCGCTCACGCTTCGGGTTACGACAGCAGGACGCAGATTGCGTTGCGAGCTCGCACGGCGGTCATTCTGTTTGCGACGTTGTGGCCGATCACGGAATCGTTCGGGCTGTGCGATCATTGGCTGGCGTGGAGCGTGTACTCCACGCGGACGGAACGAGTCAGCGTCATGCTCACCGCTGAGGGGATTCGGCGATTGCCGAAGCCGGCTCAGCGGCTCATCACAGGCGGAGAATTGCCGCTCGATCGTTGGTCGATCGAATCATTGCAGGTGCCGATTTACCCGCAGTTGCGATTTCAACTCGGAGTCGTCGATTGGTTACGGCAGCATTGCGGTGACGACAACGTGCTGGAAGTGATTGTCGTGCTTCCAGGAAGCCGGCTCACCGGGGACGCCAAGACCGAGTTCCTACCCGGCTATCAGATCACTCAGCGGCTTGAGTCGTATTGGGTGAATCCTCATCCAAGAACCGAGTAGCGCGAAGTAAGCCGAAAGTACGTAGCCGTCACGCTCCGCATGACGAGCCGAACGCTAATTAACGCTCCGCATCAGCGAAGTAACCGGCTCATCACGCGGAGCGTGATGGCTACGTAACAGCACAGCGTGACCGTGTCTTACTCGTCGAATCCATCATCGTCATCGAAGAAGTCCTCTTCTTCGGCATCGGAGCTAGCGGTCGCTTCGTAGTCGCGGCCTTCGTTGGAACCGCCGCCGCCGCGTTGTTCACTCGCTTGTTCGCGCTGGCGGAAGTAGAGCTTGATCGGCACTTCCTGAAACGGCAGTTTGGCCCGCAGCACGCCGAGCAAATATCGCTGCCAAGCGTTGTCGAACAGAGCCGGGTTGTTGCATTTGCAGACGATTGTTGGCGGCTCGGTGGCGACTTGTGTGGAGAAGAAAATTTTCGGGACTTGGTTCTTGCGGACGGGCGGACGATTTTCGACGACCGCCGCGCGCACAAGGCGGTTGATCTCGCCGGTGGAAACGCGCGTCCGCGATTGCTTGAAAACGGACTGAGCGAGATTGACCAGCTTCTTCACGTTGCGGCCAGCCTTCGCGGTCAAGAACGCAATGGGAGCGAATCGCAACGTACCAAATTCGCGAGTGAGGTACTCGCCCCACTTTTCCATTGTCATTTCTTTGTCGATGGCCAAATCCCATTTGTTGATCACGAAGATCACCGGCTTGAACTGCGAAGTGACCTCATCCACGAGCCGTTTATCAACGCGAGAAATCGTTTGGGTCGCGTCGAAGAACATGAAGACCACGTCCGCTCGGCGAATGCTTTTCTGAGCGCGAACCAAGCCGTAATACTCGATGTCGTTCGCGAGACTTTTGCGTTTGCGGACACCGGGCGTGTCGATGGCCAGCAATCGTTTGCCGTCGATCTCAAAGCGAACGTCAATGCTGTCGCGAGTCGTTCCGGGAATCTCGCTGACGATGCAGCGTTCCTCTTCGGCAAGCGCATTGATGAACGTGCTCTTGCCGACGTTCCGCCGGCCGACGATCGCAAACTTCAATTCGGGATCGGCCGCGAGCAATGCTCCGTCGCCGGACTCGCTGTCGATCGCAGGAGGCAGGTGTTCCAAAATCGCGTCGGTGAGTTCATTGCGATTGCGATTCCCAATGACGCTGGTGGTCACGACGGGGATATCCATCAACCGGTAGAATTCGTGGATCTCGTTTTCGGTCTTCGGCGAATCACATTTGTTGACGACCAACAGCTTCGGCACATTGATCGGTCGCAGTCGCTCTGCAACAACTTGATCCAGTGGCACAAGCCCTTGAATGCCATCGACCACGAACAAAATCAGGTCCGCAGTATCGATGCCAATTTGAATTTGCCGCTCAATGTCTTCCGACAGATCATCGCGATCAACGATGCCGATACCGCCGGTATCGACCAACTCAAAATAACGTTCTCCTTCTTGCATCAAATACGTGACGCGGTCGCGAGTCACACCGGGGGTCGGATCGACGACCGACACCAGTTTGTGAGCAAGCCAATTCAGAATCGAACTTTTGCCGACGTTCGGCCGGCCAATGATGGCCACTTGAGGAACAGGCATGGGCGGAAATCACTCAAACGAGAAGCTAAGAAAAACCGACTCAGCAAGCGGAACGACCGGCGTCCTCGGTCACTGTCGGCCAAGATCCCAAAACTCACGGGATCGCGGACGCGGCAGTCTATCGGCTCCGAAGTGTTGACGACAGTTGCTTGAGTCGGCTGAGGAACAGGGCCGAAATTACTTCCCGAATTCATGCCCGCACGACGCGCCAGCAAGTGATTCAAAGTTTCACCATTCGCTGGCGCGTCGTGTTGACTCGGCAATTCGTCAAGCGACAGCGAACCGCGTCTGCAGAATTCGTTGTTGCGGGACGAATAACAATTCATGCGGCTCAGTCACCATCGTCTGGCCTGCGAGTGAGACAACGACCAAATCCGCACGTTTGCCCGGTGTCAGACTTCCGCAGTCTGCTTCAAAACCCAACGCTCGTGCGCCGGCTAGCGTTCCCATTTCCAGCAACGTTCGCGGTGCCACATCGACAAAGCAGCTGCGTAGAAACGTCAGTTCGTTCCACACACTGAGATCGGGATTCGAGCCGCGCCCGTCCGTGCCAATCGCCACATTGATCCCCTGTGTCATCATGCGTCGCCACGGATGCGGTTCATGACCGAAGAAGGCATGAGTTCGCGGACAATACACGACACTCATGTGTGGCCGCGCGGCAAGAAATTTGATCTCGTCATCCACGAGATAATTCCCATGTACGATCAACACTCGCGGTGCATTGGCCAACGTCCGCAAAATGTCGAGCGGTCGCAATCCTGTTGGCAAACCTTCATCGGTCATCGCTCCGAAGCCGCGCAGCATGTCTGTGAATTCCCCTTGCCCCGACGCGAGGAACTCCAACTCCGATCGCGTCTCTGCCAAGTGCATCGCCACCGGAGCATTGTGTTGCCGAGCCAATGACACGGTGCGAGTCAGCAATGTCGGCGACACGGAATACGGAGCATGTGGATTGAGCGCCGCCACGATGTTCGGCGTGCCGCTGAATCTCGTCAGCCATTCTTCGGCAATCGCGTCTTGCCGTGCGACCGTCTCCAATCGCAGACCAATCAGTTCTCGAAACGCCACCACGCGCGAAGCGTGATGGCTACGTAGATGCGTCGAGTCCAACGACCAATCGTCTGTCGCGATCTCACCGATCAGCGTTGTCCCAGCCGCTGCTGATTCGCGCCAACCGGCTTCGATCGCCGTCCCTTTCAACTGAGCGTCCGTTCCGAACGCCTCACGCCGGTACGTCATCAGCGAGCGAATCCAACTCGTGAAGGGGAGCGAGGGCTCGAACGGTTTCACGGCGAGGCTGAATTCCAAATGTGCGTGAGCGTTGACCAATCCCGGCAAGATCGCGACGTCACCGAGGTCTTCCGCAACTTCCTGCGTTCGCGCACGTCGCACATCGACGATTACGCCGTCGGCGATCTCAACAACCCCGTTCTCAATCGGCGGTCGATCAATTGGAAAGACCCAGCGAACTTTGAAGCGTATCTGCATGATTTGCTTTTTGAGGATAGGGCCGTGCGCTCCTTATTCACTGACCCAAATTACGCGGTGTGTTGGGAGGCTTCACCGCAAAGGACGCGAAGAGAAGAGTGGAGCAAAGAATTGGGAGCGGACCATTTGTGAGTAATCGAGCAATTTTCTTGGCCAATGATCATGAGAAATGAACTCTTCGCGTTCTTTGCGCCTTTGCGGTAAAAATCGCTCAATTTGAGTCATTTACTCGAACGTTCCTCGGAGTCTTTCGATCGCCTGCATCAACGGGCCGACTTCTTCGGTAAGCAGACAACGTTGCGTCACGAGCGCATCGACCGCTGCTCGATATTGCCGAGCGTATTCCGTGAAGGTGCCGTAACGCTCTTGCAACGCCGGACGTGGATCGCCCGCTTGTTCGCGCTCGGCTTTCGTTTTGAGAAACGGAATGTATCCGCCGTTTAAGCCAAGCAACTCGTTCGCCGCTCCGATCGCACGACTTCGCAAGTTCCAACTGGTGTAAGTTCCAACCGGCGTCGCGACTGCCGGCAGCAACAACGTTCCGAGTTCATTGTTGTCCGGTCCATAAGCAGGAATGTTCACCACATAGAACCCGCAGCTGATCGGCGGCTCGATCGTCGCTCGTCGGAAGCGATAGAAGTCCGGGCCGCGATCGAGTTGTTCCGGTTGCTGAATGACCTCCGGATATCGCACGCCCGGCAGCGCGTGCCAGCCGCTCTCCGTTTCACGCCAACCGACCAGCGTCTTGTTTTCGAGGCGCGGGTAAGCACTCGGCGGCGGTTCCTTTCCAGAACGAACCCATTCGTCCAATGCGGTCAGCAACGCACGGATCAACGGTCGATAGTCGGCAGGATTTCCGATGAGCTGCCCGTTCGCCGGAGCAGACGCCGGGACGCCGCTCCCCGGTCCATGTTGAGTTCCTCCGAAACAATAGACGCGAACATCCGGCGGAATGACCGCGTCACGCTGGCCGCGCGGATCGGTATGCACCAGTGAACCGGCTCGATGCCAATACTCGCTGCTGCTCTGCGTGTGCATCACCTTCGGGACCGTCCCGCGTACTCGGTCGCGATGCAGAATCCCCTCTTCGCGGCCCGTGAACGGATCGAGTTCGTCCCCGTAAGTGAACGGGAACTGATCCGCCGGGAAGAAGTGATTGTCGTGCTGCCCATTGTGCCGAGTCGGCGAGGCGAAGCGATGATTGAAGAACCCCAAGCCGGCTCCCGCGACGTGCGGCATCACTGCGTCGAAGACTTGCCGACCTTGCTCATCCGCGTTGAAACCGTCGTACAAAAACTGCCGCAAGCAGCGACCGGACTGCGACACGCCGAAGCCATACGCAAGCTTCGTCGCCGACGTTTTTGTGTCGGCGATCCGCATCGGGTTCTTCTCCGACGAGTCGTACTTCAAGAACGACACGAGATCGCGAATGCCCGCTAAACCAAGCCCCTGCACGATCGAGCCTTGAGCCTCATAGACCAATTCGTAGATGTAGCCTAGCCGCAAACCACCGGCGACGACCAAGTCGATCTGCGGCAACTGACCGCGCTCGCCGTTCTCCTCAATGAGGCGTTTCTCGAATCGCCACTGCGCGCGAGGAATAACGACGCGAGCCTCTTTCTCTCGTTCGCGCCACGTCAGCACCGCCTCGCGTTCACCCCGTTCGGTCGGTTCGAACGAACCTTGATTCGCCCACTGCGACAACGTGTGCCGCTCGGCCGGTCCATCGACCACCACTTCCGCACGCACAATTCCAGAAACCGGCTTTCCCTTCTCAACCGCGACGGGGGCCTGCAATCGCAAGCGGCCGCCGCCCGGATGAGTCTCGGCAATCCAACCGCTCCACAAGACGACGTACCCCTTCCGCATCAAGAACTCATCCGCCCCGCCGTTGAACTGACTGAGCGCCACTTTGTTCCCGCGATTGTTGACGTCATACAGAACCGCTCCGTTGCCCTTCGTCAAATCTTCCGGCGCGAGCCACTCGACATCCGCCGAGAACTCCACCAATCCCACGTCATTCGTCGGGGCGAGATCGAGATCAATGACCTGTTGATTCGCCGCCTGTTTCGGATCAACGGCAAAGAAGATCGTGCCGCGCACTTTTTCATAAGCCCCAACACCCTCAAACACGCGACCGTCCGCATACGGCTCCCGCGTCTTGATCTCGATGCGCGTCACTGCGGCAGACAAAGACGCTGCTTGAGCCAGCGACAACGAGACGATCAGCAAACATGCGAGGAATGATCGCATCAAACAACTCCTTCAGACAAAGTGAAGTTGTCTTGCCTCCGCTTTCTCTGTGCCTCTGTGTTGAAAATTAAAAACACAGAGACACAGGGAACACGGAGAAAACAAGAGGTTCTTAAGTGACATTGGACGGCTGACATTGCAGTCGAGTTCTAACGACGTCCCTACTCCGGCAACGCCGAGCGCTGATACATATTTTTCAACGCCGGATCACACAGGCCGACCACGTTAAACGGACGGACGGCGTCCGCCAACTCAGTCTCGAAGCGGTCGATGATTATTCGACGCTGTTCGCCGACCACACCGTTGATCTCGCGCAGGACTTCCTGCAATCGTCCCCACATCTGTGAGACGACCGCACGCCAATGACGATCGTCTGCTCGCAAGAACGCCGGAGCGAACGTCCCGGTAGAAGCGATGCGAGCTCGCTCGTAACTCGTCGCCGCCGCAAAGTAGAGCATCGACATCGCCGCGAACAATCGGAACTCTCCCATCGCGGCAAAGCAACCACTGACCAGCAAGTCGATCAATTCCACTTCGGCCAAGACGTTTGCTTCGTAACCGCGAAGCTGAGCCAGTAAATCGTCACGCCCCAAGTGACGGATCAAAATTCGCGACAGCCGCTCGATGCCGCACAACGTGTGAGCAATCCCCGAACTGTGCAGCGGGTCGATGAACCCCGCCGTGTTCGGCAACATCGCCCACCACGGCCCGACGGCATTCGCCAACTTCCGCTGCATCCGCCCGGTCGCTCGCAAACCGCTCTCCGGTCGCACGACTTTCGACGGCGCATATTGTTCGGCAATCGACGGAAAGCGTTCGAGCCACATCGCCCACTCTTCACGAGCATCACTGCCAGCCCCGTGATCTGCCAGCAATGAACCAGCGAAGACATGCGGCTTCGACAGGTCTTGCACGAATCCCGCGCTCACCGTCTCGTCGTTGAACCGCAGTTGCCACATCCAGCCGCCGTCGAAGACGTGATGCAACGCCGCGTGATCGCAATCGAACGGATGATCGGCCACACTGATCTCGTTTGCGCTCAAACAACGCTGCCACCGAGTCACCTCGCCGAAGTGCGCGAAGACCGTTCGCGACTGCGTCTTCAATTCGTGTGTCTTGTCGGCGATTCCCAACCGCCGAGCGAGAAAACGTCCTTCTCCCGAACCATCCACAACAAACCGCGCCCGCAACGGAACGTTTCCAAGCGAACGGGGCTGAGTTTTTTCTGACGATTGATTGAGCAACTGCAACGTCATCACCACGCCATCGCCGTTCGGTTCGAGTTCCGCGACATCGGTCTGCTCAAAGCACGTTGCCCCGGCTGACTCTGCTTCGCGAAATAAGAACGTATCGACATCCTGCCGCAACCAGTGCGTATCCGATGTTTGATCGCTGCTGCTGGCGGCAACGAGCAACTCGGTCGAATGATCCGAGTCCGCCACGAACGGCTGACCGGCCACGTGATGAAAGTACGAGAAGCCTCGTTTGATTCCCGAAATGATCTGCGGATGAGCCGCTTGCCACGTGCCGTACTTCGTCAGCGGAGCGATGCGAGACAGGCCATACTCGCGGCACAAATCGCCGAGCACCAAGTTGGCGATCGGAGTTGATGACTCGCCAATCGCGAATCGCGGATGCAAGCCGCGATCAATCAAAGCAACGCGCAAGCCCGCTCGCTGCAAGACCAACGCCAGCAAGCTACCGCCAAATCCGCCACCAACGATCGCGACATCAACATCCTGACTCATGAGGCCTCGCAACCGTAGAGTAGACGGCTCGCCTGCTCGTGTTTCCGAGAGAAATCACAGGCGAGCCGCCTGTGCTACGCCATTCAAGCATTCACACAAAACTGACGGCGGTACTGTCTGCGTCAGGTTCATCGTTCGCAACCGTTCGATCCGAGCGGCGGCACAGAGGTCGCACTCAGCGAACCGTTCCGCATCCCAGACATCCGCAAACACTCGACCGCGCTGAAACGCCAAGCATGTCTCTGCAACTTCTTCGAGAGATCGTAAATGCGGTTCGTTGAACCAGCCCTCTGCCTGCCACTGATTCATCACACCGTTGCCCGATCGAGTCGGAATGACGGTGCAGCAATTCACGCCGACATCGAACGCGAACTCAACCGACTTGATCGCCCACTCGATTCCTTCCGCTTCACTCAAGAACGGCGGTCGGAGCAACACGAACGCGCGCACGGCGATGTCATTCGCTGTCAGAAATCGAGCCGCCTTCGCAAAGTCATCGAGCGTCATCCGCTTGTTCAATCGTGGCAGCGCATCGGGATGCACGGTTTCCAAACCCATCGCCACTTCGAGTTGCTTGCCGATCAGATCACGAAACCGAACGACCCGATCGTCAATCAGTAAAGGATGATTCTCGACGATGATTCGATCAAATCGCCGGACACGTTCGGCGATCGCAGGCCAGTCCGTCGGCGGGATCGCGGCGGCATCGAAGAAGTTTCCGCTGTTATAAAGCTTGATCACGCGAGCCTTCTTCAATTGCTCCGCCGGTAGCTGCTCGAACACCGCATCAATCTGTGCGGGGACAGCTCCACACGGCGTCGGTTCATCGAGCGTGTGCTTCCACAGATCGCAGTACACACAGCGAAACGGACATTCGCGATTCGCCAAGAAGAGCGTGGCGACGTCGAGCACTTGTCCGTCCGCTTGCCACTCCGGTTCGATGAACGCTGTCACCGGTCGCCACGGATCGGTCGCCTCCTTCGTTCCGCGAGCGGCGAGTACGTCGCGATCAGTCAACGTCGGCCAATTCACAGTCACTCGATCCCCAAGCTCCGTTCAATCTCGATGGATTTGGGATCAAGCATGATGTACCGCAACGGATCATTGTCTGATTCTCTAGGCCGGATGCTGCGTGCCATCTTGCCGACGCCGGACCATTCCGTATTCGCGGGGTTGCTGGAATCGTTGGACCCATAGCCTTTCGGGTTCGGCTTAAACATTTTCAAAGAATCGCTCGACACTTTCCGAGCAGACTGCATGAGCCCACAACCGGGCAGCCCTGCAACGAGCAAAGCGAGCGTGATCCAATGACAGGTTCGGCGCGACATCCTTATCTCTCCGCGATTTAGTTTCCTGAACGGCTGAGTTCTCCCAGCTTTTCTCAAATGCGTCGAGGTCAGGTTGGGGATGATCTTGACCGTTTTTTAAGCCAGCCATAACTTCCCGCTCCCTTCCTCAGCGTTCGGCAATCAGGCTGAACCGTTTCCTTTCCGATCTTCCTCTCCGTTTTCTTACCTCTCGCGGCGATTGGTTTTCTTTCGCTGTATCCCTGCCTCAGCCCATTCGGGAGCAACGTCATGAAGACGTTCCGACTCTGTGTTTGGTTATTGTGTGGTTTGCTGCTTTGCGGCCCTGTCGTGGGCTGTCAGAAATTCAAACTACTTCGTTCGCAATCGCCCGACAAGCCAGAGGACGAAGACCTCGACGACGGCAAGAAAGGTGAGAAAGGGAAAGAGAAAGACCCCGACAAAGAGTTTGAAACGAAGGTCGAAACGCCGTTCGTTGGCGATTACACCGCTTTCGCTGGCATGAACTGGGTCGTGTTGGAAGGTGTCGGACTGGTTGTCGGTTTGGATGGCACCGGTGGTGATCCGCCGCCGTCGATCTATCGTGAAGCGCTCGTCAACGACATGCGCAAGCGAGACATCAAAGACCCCGAGTCGATTCTTCGCTCCCCGAATACCGCACTCGTGAAAATTCGAGCGTATCTCCCGCCACTGGTTCGCAAGGGAGAAGCGTTTGACGTTGATTCCGTCATGGTGGTCGAAGGAGACACGACGACCAGTTTGAACGGCGGCTGGTTGCTCGAAACTGAACTTTACGAAGCGGCGGTCGTACAAGGTCACGGCGTGATGAAGGGCCATGTCATGGCGAAAGCCAAAGGCCCGATCTTGGTGACGACCGGTGAAGGGAAGTCCGATACGACGGGCGTCAAACTGCGCGGCAAAGTCTTAGCAGGCGCGATCGCCAAGAAGGAACGTGATCTGCGCGTGCAACTCCGCAGTGACTTTCGCAGCGTGAGACAGTCGCGACGCATCGCCTCAAAGATTGCCGATCGCTTCTACGCCTACAACGAAAGTGGACTGCGTGAGCCGTTGGCAAAGGCACTCACCGATCAGACGATCGAGCTGAAAGTTTTGGCACGCTATAAAGACAACTATCCGCGTTATCTCCAAGTCATTCGCTACATCGCCTTCCGTGAAACTCCGGTCGGACGACACGTCCGCATGGAGAAGTTGAAGACGCAACTCCTCGATCCCGACACAACCGAGCAAGCCGCGTTGCAACTGGAAGCGATCGGCGATCAAGCTGTCTCAATCCTCAAGACGGGATTGAAACATCCTGACCAAGAAGTGCGTTTCAATTCGGCGATGGCACTGACGTATCTGGGCAAGAGCGACGGCATCAAAACGCTCGGAGAATGTGCGATTCAAGAACGAGCCTTCCGCGTGTATGCACTCGCTGCTCTGGCGACGCTCGATGACGCCGAAACGCATTTACTGTTACGGGATTTGATGAGCGCTCAAAAAGATGAAGCGGGCAAAGTGATCGATAGTTCGGAAATGCGTTACGGCGCGTTCCGAGCGTTGTGGACTTTGGACAAACGCGATCCATATCTCAACGGCGAGATTTTGAAAGACTCTTCTGATCGAGAACTCTTTGGCTTACACACGATTCCAACACGCGGTGAGCCGATCATTCATCTGACGCATCACTGGCGATCAGAAATCGTTCTGTTCGGAACGGATCAGAAATTCAAGACCCCGTTGGCCGTTCGTGCCGGACCACGGATTTGGGTGACGGCTCAACCGGGCAAAGATCAGATCGTTGTCGCACGCTACGAAGCGGGGCAGCCTGATCGTCGCAAGGAAACTTCGACGAATGTCGCGGAGATCATCCGGACGGTCGTTGAGTTCGGTGGCAGTTATCCGGACGTCGCTCAAATGCTGTTGCAGGCTTCGAAGCAACAGAATCTTTCGAGCCGCATCGAGATCGACGCTCTGCCGCAAGGCGGTCGCGAATACGTTCGCAAGCCGAACTCAGCGGGCGACACCGAAGGCAAGACGCTCCGCTTCGGCAACGCGAATCTGATCCCCAACTTCGTCCCGAATCTGAAGGACGATGAAGCCACCAAGAACAAGCCGCCGCAAAGCGAGGCACTCGAATCATCAACTCCATCAGACAAAAAGCCGAACTCCGACAAATCTAATCTCGAAGACAACCTCACCGACGCCGACCCGCGTGGCAACGCTTCACTGGCCGACGCCCGCAAAGAACCGGCAGCACCCAGCCAAGAACATCATTGGTATGAATTCTGGAAACGAAAGTAATTGAACAAAGAAGTTTTCAACGCAAAGACGCAGAGGACCGCAAAGGGACGCGAAGATTTGTCGCCAATAATCCCATCAACTCACTTTTGAATTTCGGAATCGTTCAATCCGGATTCTTTGCGAACCTCTGCGATACTTTGCACCTTTGCGTTGAAAATGAATTTCTGAATTCTGATCGCCCCTTAACCTCCCTCCTTCCACCCGATCCGCACCATGCTGAAGTCGCTTGAAATGTTCGGCTTCAAGAGTTTTGCGGACAGGACGCGCTTTGATTTCTCGCGCGGGATCACCTGCGTGGTCGGGCCGAATGGGTCGGGTAAGAGCAATGTGGTGGACTCGATCAAGTGGGTACTGGGCGATCAGAGTCCGAAAAGTCTCCGCGGCAAGGACATGACCGACGTCATTTTCAACGGCGCGTCCGGTCGGAAGCCGGCAGCGTTCGCGGAAGTGTTACTGACATTCGACAATGCCGAACGTTATCTCTCGGTCGATGCCGCCGAAGTACAGATCGGTCGGCGATTGTGGCGTAGTGGCGATTCCGAATATCTGATCAATCAACAGCCTGCCCGCTTGAAGGACATCAAAGATCTCTTCATGGGGACCGGCGGCGGCTCGTCCGGTTACAGCATCATCGAGCAAGGGCGCGTCGATCAAATCTTGCAAGCGAACGCGGCAGCGCGGCGGCACGTCTTCGAGGAAGCGGCGGGTGTCTCGCGCTACAAAGCTCGTAAGGAAGAAGCGACGCGCAAGCTGGAACGAGTCGAACAGAACTTGCTCCGCTTGCGCGACATCGTCGATGAAGTCGAATCGCAGCTCAACACGACACGCACGCAAGCCTCGAAAGCCGCGAAGTACCGCGAGATTTCTACGGAACTGCGCGAATGGTGGTTCGGACTCGCGGCGGACGATCATCGACATTTTTCCGTGCAACTCGCGGCCGTCGAACAAGAACTGCATGGCGGTGAAGCGCGATTGATCGATCTGACAACTCGGCAACAAGACCTCGAACAAAAGCTGTCGGTCTTCGATGCCGAACTCGCCGAGATCGACATGCGGTTGCGACAAGCGGAGAAGAGCGCGTCGGGAAATCGCGAAAGCGTCGTGCGGCACGAGTCCACGTTGCGGCATCTCACCGGACGTCAGAAAGAACTCGGAACGGACCTCGATCGCTTGCGTCGGCAACGAGTCACCATGCAGGCTCGCGCTCGTGAGATGACGGGTGACCTGAAAACGTCTGAAGACGAGTTGTCCCGCAGCGATACCGAACACGCGCGCTTACAAGCCGAACAGTCTGCCGTCGAAACAGAGCTGTCAGAACGGACTCGGCAACTCAAAGCGGACAACGCGACGCTCGACCGCGAACGACAAAGGCAGCTTGAACTGACGCAACAATCGACCGCCACGCAACAACGCGTCAGCGGCCTGCGGTCGCAATGCGAAGCCTCGCACTCGGCGGCGATCTCGGTCGGACAACGACTCGCTCATCACGAAGCGGACATCATCGCGTCACAGTCCGAAGTTCTGCGTCGGCAGGCGGCGGTTGAAGCGGTCTTGTCTGAAGTTGGACAGCTTGATGAACGAGTCCGTGAGATTCGCGATCGCCAGCAAAAACTGGCCGCCGAGCTCGAACGCATTCAGCAGCAACTTCGCGAACAACGCGAAGAGCGCAGTGCGAAACAATCTCAGCAGGCGGTGCTCGAAGACCTCGAACGTCGGCAAGAAGGACTCGGCATCGGCGTGAAGGAAATTCTCAGCCGAGCGCAGACATCGAACTACGCGCCATGGACCAGCATCCTCGGCAGCGTGGCTGATTTGATCGAAGCGGACCTGGATGAGGCGGCGATCTTGGAAGTCGCACTCGGCAACCGAGCGCAATTGATCGTCGTTCGCGAACTGCTCCCGATCGTCGAATACCTCAACGGAGGAGCGAGCCGATTTTCTGGCCGCGTCGGCTTTGTGGAAGTCGGAACGCTCACTAACCCGCAGCGTCAGCGAGGGCGGATGCTCACAACGACGACGACCTCAGTGCCTCGCACATCGGAGCCACAGAATACAGAGTCTTTTGAAGCGTCCGCCCTAGCTAACGCTTCGGGTTACATGTCCGCAGAGGTCCGGGGGCTAACGCCCTCCGGCTCACCGATCGAATCGGATGAATCCTCGTCGTTCACCTCGCCTGATTTGTCGGGTCACATCGGCGTCATCAAACGGGCCGACCAACTCGTCAGCTTGAAGTCCGGCCATCCGGGACTCGCGGAAGCGTTGCTCGGTACGACATGGGTTGTGAGCACGCTCGATGTCGCGTTTGAACTCGCACGTGGCGAAGGTCGCGGTTGTCGCTTCGTCAGTTTGCAAGGCGAACTACTTGAAGACGACGGGACGCTTTATGCGGGAGCGGTTCGCAGCGAATCGTCGTTGCTGACTCGACGCAGTGAACTGCGACGATTGAAGAACGATCTGCTCCGTTTGGATCGCACGATCGCCGATGGCGAGCGGCAACTCAGCGACATCACGCAATCGCTCAGAAGCGTCGAACGGACGATCGACTCAGCCACGTCCGAGAAGCAAGAACTCGCCGATCGACTGGCTCAAGCTCGCTCTGATGTCGCGGCTCAACGACAGGAAGTCGAACGGCTCGTCAAAGATCGCGAAGTCATTCAGGCCGAGGCGGCGCGTTTTGAATCGTTGGCTGCGGAACTCGTTCTGCAAATTGATCAAGCACAACGCGAACACGTTTGGTTCGAGGACAACCTCGCGAGTCTGCGGGAATCGTTCGTCACCCTCGAGGTGGATGTCGCGCAGCGTGATCAACGTCGGCAGGCACTCGCTCAGCAGCAAGTCGATCAACGCTTGTTGCTCGCCAAACACGAAGAGCGCGTGCAGTCGTTGCAGACCAACGTCGTCCGTTTGCGAGACGAACAGAAGCAGCGTGATGAGCAACGCGACGAAGCCGAACGTCGCTTTGTCGCTGTCGCGGCACAGTCGCGGCAGCTCAACTTGCAGGTGCTCAACACGAACGCCGAGCTGTGGGAGCTGCAACTCTTTGACGAGCAATTCTCCGCCGAAGTCGCCGCTGTCTTGGCCGACAAAGAACAACTTCGCCACCGAAAATCGACATTTGCCGAAGACGAAGCGCGCTTGCGCGCACAACGCCGCGAACTCGCCGACAGTTTGCACGCCAATGAAATCGCCGCGCGCGATGCGCGACATCAATTGCAGGTCTGTGCCGCACGGATCGAAGAAGAGTATCAACTGACACTCGATGAGGTCGTCGCCTCCGGTGCTTCCGCAGTCGCGCTGTGGCAGGTGGAACGTCAATCGAGTTCGTTGAAGTTGCGCGTCGCGGAATCGTCCGACGATGACACCGAAGAATCATTCGAGGCCGACGATGAGGCTTCGTCAGTACCGAGCAACGTCGCGCCAGAAGACAGCGATACGGACGCAAGCAGTGAATCAGCCGAGGCCGCAACTCTGCCTGCGGCCAACGAAGTCCCGTTCATCGAAATCCGTCCGGAACTCGAACAGCGAGTCAATCGCCTCCGCCGCAAACTGAAGATGATGGGGAGCGTCAACACCGACAGTCTGAAAGACCTCGACGAGCTCGATGAACGATACCAGCACCTCAGTTCACAGTTGCAAGATCTCGACGAGGCGAAGTCCACGCTCGAAGAAATCATTCGTCAGATCAACGGTGAGAGCCAGCGAATCTTCCTCGAAACGTTCGAGACGATCCGGCTGAACTTTCAAGAGATGTTTCGCAAGCTGTTCGGCGGCGGCGAAGGAGACGTCATTCTCGAAGACCCGAACGACGTGCTCGATTGCGGCATCGAAATCGTCGCTCGCCCGCCCGGCAAAGAATTGCGCAGCATCTCGCTGCTCAGCGGCGGCGAGAAAACAATGACCGCCGTCGGTCTGTTGATGGCCATCTTCCGCAGCAAGCCCAGCCCGTTCTGCATCCTGGACGAAGTCGATGCGGCACTCGATGAAGCGAACGTCGAGCGATACAGCGGCGTCATCAAAGAATTCAAGACAACGACTCAATTCATCATGATCACGCACAGCAAACGCTCGATGCAGGTTGGCGACATCCTGTATGGCGTGACGATGGAACAATCGGGCGTGTCAAAACGCATGGCCGTCCGCTTTGAAGACGTCAGCTCCGACGGCAACTTCCGCGTTGCTCCAGGACCAGGCTCGAACACCAACGCGGCATGAGAGAATCACGAAATTCCGGGTGATCGTTGTAACCACACGCCGCAGGCACGCGCGTCGCGTACGGTTCACAACGATAAAACGCGCGTGTCTGCGGCGTGCGGTTACAACGACTCAAACCTGACTGCGTCACTTCACTCGTCCGACAAACCGACTCGCTGCCGGTTCTTATCGAAGTCCAGCGTCACGTTAGTGTGAGTCCCACGAAGTGTCAGCCGGCTGGCAGTGACATCGAGCTGAGTTTGCACGAAGCGGGTCGGGAGGATGTGCTCATCGGTGCCGAGTGAATTGCCGGACTGCGCGTCATAGGCGTCGCAGCGGATCGAGGCTTTGTTGTTGTTCTGGCGGTCTTGTTGACGACTGAGCGCGATTAAGAACGGCAACCGAGTTTGTTCGAGTCGCAAGAACGTGCGCTGCGGCATGACTCGCGTCCACAAGCGTTTTCCGAGCGGACCTTTAGCGGTCTCCAACGGCTGCGGTGCAGCCGGTCGAGCGAACGCATACAGCTCACCTTGGATGTCCGTTCTGGGGAGCAGCGAATCGCTGAGGTAAAAGCTCGCCGGAGCCCGACCGGCATCTAAGATGTTGCGTTGTAGGTTGACGAAATAGCGATCGTGATCGGAGAAAACTTTCGGCGGTGCGTTGATGCCGAAGACGTATTCGGCGGGCACATTTACATCGAGTTTGACCTGCTTGTCATGCACATCAATCACTCGGATGCGACCGGTTGGGGAGACGATCGCCAACTCACCGTCCGCCGACATCGAGAACAACGGGCGTCCAACGTAAGGCTCATCAATGTCGTTGGTGTCGGTAAGCGGATCCCACAATCGCATCCGGCGACCGTTGTTCGGTTCCGTGCGATCCTTGCTCGCTTCCGAGAAATAAAACAGCTTGCGTCCGAACACACGGCGATTTTGCTGCAAGTCGATGCTGAGTTTTCCGCGACGCAACTCGCGACCTGTCGCCGTTTCATAAGCTGTGTAGGACGCGAAGTCCTGATTGAACAACACGAGCACTTCTTGATCGCCGAACAGTCCCCATTCATTTTCGGCAAACAGGCCAACCTGTGCTTCGAGGTTCGCTCGATGCCACAGCGTTCGACCATTCGCCGGATCAACGACGATCAAGTGCTGACGTGAC
The DNA here is from genome assembly GCA_043738805.1 of Planctomycetaceae bacterium. GTDB lineage: Bacteria > Planctomycetota > Planctomycetia > Planctomycetales > Planctomycetaceae > SXKJ01. The sequence goes on from JAYUFI010000160.1 coordinate 16,744, forward strand.
TGAAACGCACAGAACGACGGGCCGTAAGGCCCGACACGTGGGAACTCATCCGTCACTTTCAAGGGAAGAACAATTCGCTCCCAAGAACTGTCTCCCGCATCGCGTTCCAAGAGCGAGGCTCCACGCATCCGCGCGGGACCACCGAGTGGCAGAAAGTGAGTCGTTGCTGCCGGAGCATTCGCCGGTTGGCTGCTCGGATAGAAAACTCGTTCCATGTTGTCGAGATGTCCGACAACGACGCCACAGTCTTTATCGACGATCTGCCACGCCGATTCGCCACGCGGTCCGAAGCTCAAAGGCTTCTCAAACAGATTGACCCCCATGTTCGCCGGCGTTTGATAACGTCGGCGAAATTGATCGAATGCTTCCACCAGCGGCAAACTCCCGACGTGAGTTCGGTCTTCCTGAATGACCACACGCTGCACGTTCCAGGCTGGACTTTGTCGTTGAGCGAACGCGGCCCACGTTTGACTGTTGCGAGAAAACGCGACCACGAACGCACGACCGGTCAGCGGCTTTCCCAGCAGCTTCGCAATTTGATCAGCACCCTGCGGCGCATCGCTGCGAGGCAACTCGACATCGGCAAATCGTTCCTCCAATTCGCTCAGCAGGTTCGCTGCGAGAGCGTGCAAACCAAGTTGTTCCCACAGCCGCAGCAATCGCACGGTCGCAGCGGCTGCGATGTGCGGATCGCTTTGCAGACGATCGCGAATCAACAGCAATTCCGCTTCTTGAAACTCGCCGCGTTGAATGAGCAACTCCGCCAGATGAAAGCGGAGTTCCGTGGTCAGTGGCCAATCGGCATGAATCTGTACGAAACGTCGCAACGCTGCGAGGTCGCGCGAACCCAACAGCTCATCGCAATCGTGTTGCAACGCTTCGCGAACTCGATCCGCCTCATCGGGATATTTTTCCAAACGAGCCCGCACTTGCCGATGAATGCCGCGAGCCCACGTCGTCACCGACACAACGAACTGCTCTTGCTCTTCCAATTCCAGGTCTTGTTCGATCGGCAAAGCAGTGAGTTCACGAGCCGAATTCACGGCCTTCACCGGATCGCTCAGCAACGAAATTTCGCACTGACGCTTCAACAGCCGCGATCGTTCTGGAGTGGTCTTCGCCAGCGGAGCCAACTGAGCCAGCAGCGCTTCCGCCTGTCGCGGCTCGCGATCAAGTTCGAGATACAGCGACTCGCGCAGTTGCCGCTCTGCCTGTTGACGCAGCGCCGGAGGCAAATTGAGTTTGAGCACGTCCTGCAATTCCGCGATCGACGAGCCTCCTGCACCGAGCAGCATCGACAATTCCGCTTGCTTCAATTTTTGTTCGATCGATTTCGGTTGCTTCGGCAGCGAAGCCAAGACCGCGTGCGCCTGCGGGTACGCGACCAACTGGCTCGGCCCCAGTGACAGAATCAGGTCTTGCGTCGCAATCAGATTTCCCGGCCACATGAACAACGAGC
>JAYUFI010000161.1:0-2597 GCA_043738805.1 Planctomycetaceae bacterium
TTTGAAACGCGCGTGCCTGCGGCGTGCGGTTAAACATCTCATTCAAGACCGCGTGAGGTGAGGTATAGTCGTCCTTTCGCGGAGCGAAAGACGACAGGCCACCAAACGGCCCCACGACCGATCAGTGTGTGGCGTTTCTTCGCGTTCTTTGTGTCTTGGCGGTGAAAACTACTCAGTCTGAAGTTATTAAAGATCATTTCCAAAGTACGGCACTCGCCCGACGCACAAGCGAGTGATCGTCACGTTCATTCTTCGCGCGTCGGGTGAGAGTGCTTCAGGAACTCAATCATGCCTGCCTTAAAAGACCCGTTGCTCAATGTCGTGCTTTATCAGCCGGACATCCCGCAGAACACGGGGAACATTGGCCGAACATGCGTGGCTGTCGGAGCGAAGCTGTGGCTCGTGCGGCCGCTGGGCTTTCGGCTCGATGAAAAAAATCTCCGCCGATCGGGGATGGATTACTGGCAATACCTCGATTGGGAAGCGGTCGATTCGTGGCCCGAAGTGCTGCAACGCTTACCGGGCCGTCGTTGGTGGTGCTTGACAAAATTCGCGACACGCATGGTTTGGGACGCCTCGTTTGAGCGAGGTGACATCCTGCTGTTCGGCAGCGAAACGCGCGGCTTGCCAGAAAGCATTCGGCAAGAGCACCCCGACAACAACCTCAAGCTGCCAATGTCCGACAAAGTCCGCAGCCTGAACCTCGCCAGCACTGCGAACACCGTGGTCTATGAAGCAGTCCGGCAGTTCGGCGGGTTGTTGTAAGACCGACTCCGGTTGAAGGCGGCGCGGCCTAATGCCCAAGCTCAGCAGCCGGGGTCGCCAAGTGACCAATAACTCTTGAAAAGCGAACGTGCGGCCCCGATCTGGCGCAGCGCCTAGTTCGGCAGTGTGACTACTATGCCCCGGCAAACTGCGTGTAGGCATCCCAACGAGGATCCGTGACGGCCATGCACTGGACCTCGTGGGTCGAGACAGCGCTGCGAACCGCGTTGTGAATCGCAGCGATGTCTACGTTGTTGGTGATGTAGAACACGAACTCCTTCGTCGTGCCCGTCGTGAGAACCAAGGCGTGTATCCCCTTCGCATGGGCCTCGATCTCTCGAAGGATCAGATCTTCGATGTCGTTCAGTTGTTGATTTTCTTCCGGGTTCGGCAGTCCGCCATCGTTCGGAGCATTGAGCGGGACCGCAAAGCCGATTTTGATCGCCAAAGCCTTGTGTCCAACCCATTCCTTTGCGCTGGAATTGAATCGAACGATCAAAGGTGATTCCTCGTAGCTCGTCTTCGCAACGCTCCACGTATGAGCCTCGGAGGAGATGGGTGGAAGAGTGTTTAAGTCCTTCTGACGTCGGCTGAATGGCCACATCGAATCTCTCCACTTCTGCGGCGAACATTTAGGTGAGCCACGCGCGGCCTATCACGGAATCAGGCGTTGCCAAATCACTTGGATTCAGTGGGCAGAGTGACTCGGTGTTTGCGGGAAATCAAGTTTGAGCTGTGCAAAATGTATTTGTAGAGGTGGCCAGAAAAGGTTGCGCAAGAGATATCACCAATCGAACCGCGCGGCCTATCACAAGAAATAGGCCGCGCGGCACTGAATGAGTTGTTGCAGGCAAAAGTGGTTCTCCGCCATTCGTGTTGCAACCCCAAGGCCAGCCGCTGGACGCTAGCCCAATGGCACTCACTTTGTCGCCTTTCGCTCCGCGAAAGAGCGTTCTTTCGCGGAGCGAAAGACGACAATCTTGCGGTTCGCAGCCTAAAGTAAGCGCCAGTGAACTATCGCGCAGAGGCTAATCCAACATAAAGCAACCGCTCATTGCTTGCGTCGGTCTTTGTCCAATTGGTCGATGACGTTCGTCTCCATGAAGCGGGCGAGCTTGTAGAAGTCGCTGTTGCGTTCGATGAAGCGGACGAGCGTTTTGAGGTCTTTCGGATCAACGAGCGAATCGAACCGCACGTAATGCAGATCGAACTGCCCTTTCACCGAGATCATCACGCCGTTGAGTCCCTCTTCGACGAGTGCTCGATAAGCACCGACACCCAACTGACTGCCGAGGATGACGTCGAAAGCGTGAGGGCGAGCACAGCGGGTCTCGTAACCGAGTTGCAAACCGTTGACCTTGCGCGAACGTCCGTTGGTTCGCTTCTTGTATTCCGCAGTCACGAGCTTCGCGATCCGTTTGCCGAGATCAACGCTCGCGGCGGCGATGTGTCCGAACGGGTCGTACTCGACACCTTCCAAGCAATCGGACGGCAAGAATTCCGCCAGTCCTTCGGCCAATACGATGACGCCGAATTCTTTCCCTTCGACCTCTTCGCGGTACAGCATCATCTCGACAATTTTGCCGATCAGCGCCTCGAACTTGATGATCTTGCGAATCTCTTTGACACCGGTCTTGGGATTGATCGTCTCTTCGGTCGTCGTGTTTTTTTCGTCCAAGTCTTCGACGCTCATGACGAGACTCGCTTCACCAGCGATCGCCGCACCGTAAGCCAACCAGCCGGCGCTACGGCCCATTGATTCAACGACGAAGTACGCTCGCCCAGCTTCGGCATCAGCGAGCAAATTGCGAATCTCGGCGGCCATTGTTTCG
>JAYUFI010000162.1:0-6844 GCA_043738805.1 Planctomycetaceae bacterium
CTCGCCTAAAAAATCCCTGAAGGTACTGATGAAATCCGCTCATGTTGCCTCGCCAATTTGGTGTCTTCTGAATCGGCTTTCATGGTAACGTGTCCGCTACAGTCATCAAGCCCGTGACGCGATCGAACTCTCGGTTCGCGTTGGCGAGTTCTTGCTTCAACCGCGAGTTCTCAGCCACAAACCGAGCGAGCTGAGACTTATCGACCAAGGCGTATCCGTCATGTGCTCCGTAGTCTGTGACGATGCCGTCCTCCAGCTTGTCGCGATCTTCCTCGATCATGTTGCAAAGCGCAGTGATCTCGCACATCCGCACCGCAGGCCAACCGTCTGGCTTGTGGTCCGCTTCGAGCAGTCGCATTCTGCTGATTATGTCTGTTAGCATTCAATCGCAAGCCTCATCTTCTCGCCGATCCACTTCGTGTACGCCGGCGGGATTGCTTGCGCCAACTCACCTCGCCCCATCCACGGAAGCCCCATTTCCTTCGCCGCGTACCTCACACCAGAAAAATGCCCGACAGGTTGCACGATGTCGCCTTCACGAATCGGACGCCCCATCTTCACTGGTTTCATCGGCGGCACGTCCGGCTGCTCAATCGGGAAGCTCGTTTCAAACAATCGTGGTCGATGAACGCGAATTCCGAATACCGAGCCATTCAGCAATACTGGATTCACCAGCGGAGAGCCTGGCACATTCTCGATAACCCACGGCTTGCCAGTTCTCCGCAGAGCATCCCTTGTAATCGCAATCAGGTCGGCGTACTCGCGGCCTTCCTTTCGCCATTGCTTTCCCGCCTTGGTGTAGGCTTGGCATGGCGGCGATGCGTGGATCGCGTCGTATTTGTGTCCGTGGTCTCGCAGGTATTCGAGAGCGTCGGCAAGCACGAACCTGTGCGGATTCTTGGGCTGCGGTTTATTGTCCACGCCAGTCACCTCGTAGCCTGCGAGCCGATAGCCTTCCCCAGCACCACCAGCACAGCAGAACAAATCAAGAAGGCTAACAGATCGCTGGTTACGATTACTGACGCCAGAGACGATTATTTCGTTGTTCATGATCGTCATAATCTTGTCTCAGTCATTAAAGCTCTGAGCAGCTTGTTTCACGACCAGACAACACACAGCGGCGGAGCACGTCCGTCTTGTCTCAGTCATTAAAGCTCTGAGCAGCTTGTTTCACTTTGTCGAACATGTCGCGATGTGCCTGGCGTCAGGTTACGTCTCAGTCATTAAAGCTCTGAGCAGCTTGTTTCACGTCAGCGTGACCGCTCGTCCCTCACTGCCACTCACAGGTCTCAGTCATTAAAGCTCTGAGCAGCTTGTTTCACGGAACCACTCGCAAGCGGTTATGTCGTTGATAGTTGCGATTCGGTTCGCGAGCACCTCCGGATTTCATTGCGTTTACTGCCGGTCTTGTTGCCGAGATCAGCGACGTAACTCGTGATGATATCGGTGTCGCGAGCGACGACCGGCAATGTCGTCATCACCTCGACGCTCGCGACAGGTAACTTTTGGGCGGCAATGAACTGCTTCAGCTTTCCCGGCGCGACGGCGAACAGGTTTTCGCGCGACGTCACCGGAATCACGTCTTTGCGCAACAGGTCGCGAGTGTTGTATCGCTTCAGTGTTGCGAGGTCCAAGTCGCACGGCTGATGCTCGGCGTGCAAGTCACACACTCGTCGCGCGGCGACGTGATAGATTTGTTCGATCGCCTTCAGGGCGCGATTGGCGACGCGCGTTGCTCGGTCACGCTGGCATTGACATTGATCGAGATTGTTCGCGGCAGCCACATCGTCAGGGTTAGCGGCCACGTAGACGGCCAGTGCCTCGACGCCTTGCTTTTGCTTGGGCGGCGGCGTCAGTCCGCGCTCGGTGAGCAACTCATTGGCCACCAGGTCGGTCGCTTGCTGCGTGGCCTTGAGTGCCAGCCTGCGTTCGACGAGCCAATGCGGGATGATCAGTCGCTCGTTGATGTGCGTCCCCTCGAAGCGTGCCACTTCGATCCCCGATTTGCGTTTCGTCCATGATAGCGAATACCTGAACGCGCCTGTCCCGGTGTGTGGTCGCGTGATCTCCGTGGCGACGAGCGGGACGCACGAGCGTTTGCCGTCCACGATGAGCGACCAACGCTTGAGCACAGCGTCCTCGGCGAATGGGCGATGAATCTTCGCGCTGTATGTGATCAACGCAGGGTTCGCCTTGGTGCCGATCTGCTGAGTCACTTCGTAGATCGACTTGTCGGCGCGGGCCTTGTGGAGCGTGGACAGTAACCGCAGCGAAAAGCCACTCGTCCCGCTCAATGCCTTGTCGAGCGACAGTCCGCCGCCGCTGAACTGGATGGTAAGTTTGGTCCACGGCTTCGGGTTAGGCACGCGATGATATTCGTAGCGGATACCCGGAGACGTCTTGGTGAGTTTCGGCTGTGACGCCTCGACGATCTCCGCTCTGATGGCCGGATGTAATCGCGGCGAGAACTCCGCATTCAACTCGCGCTCCAGGAGGTCATGCTCCATCCAGAGCGAGGCGTATCGTGGTAGCGTTGACCCGACTAACCCCGGCAGCTCCTTTCCCTGTTCGTCGGCGAGCAGCACGTATGGTTCGATCTCAGCAGGGAAGTCGTCGAGCGCCGCGTAAAGCTCTTTGCGTTTCGCGAGGGTTTTGATGTTCTTCCAGTCGGCGAGCCGCTGCCAGTACAGCGAGAACGCTCGCATCGTCGATGACCACGCGAGGCGCAATCGCTTGATTTCTCTGCCGAGATGTTCGCGAATCCCTCGCTGCTCTTGCAGATTTTCGGCTTGCTCGTCAGTCACGGCATTGCGGTCTAAGACTTCCGAATGGTGTCGCTTGATCTCGGCTTCGATCTGCCATATCCGAGCACAGCAGGACTCGTATCGACAGAGCGCGGAGAACAAGTCCGGAAATAACTCGTTCCGCAGTTCGATGAATGACTGGTGCCGCTGATGCGTGAGTGAAACGAGTGCCGCGCGATACTCATTCGCGACTACCAAGACCTCTTTTTCTGCCGAGGATGAATCGGTCACATGCACATGGAACGAACCCATTGCTCTTGTTGCCATTGTTTGCACTTTCGGCTGCGACGCCACCTAGATTGCCGAAGCAATCAAGACATGAAACCGGGACGGTTTCCCCGGAGACACTCCCCCCCTCCCCTCATGAGAAGGATAAGGGAATCAATCCGGTTCCACCGCCCCACATGAAACGCGGGCTCGGAACACACCGGCTGAGTTTCTCCGCGCTTTCTTTAGACTCGCCGCTTCGAGGTACTCAGAACCCCACTCCACGAGTTAGACCGAGCGGTGAGAATCGAACTCACCAGAGCATCCAGACGCTCGGCAGTCGATGGCGTCGGCTTCAAACGAAAAAAGCCACACGTCGGACAGAACGTGTGGCTCTCTAATTATCGTGAGCTAACTCACGGAGTCTCTAATTTTGGTTGCCGCCGATCTGTCCATCGACGGCGTTAATCTAGCCGCGCGGGGAAAGATTGCCAAGGCAAGATTGAAAAGACTGGCTTGCCATTCCTGAAACAGCCGATCTACAATTTGGTCGCGGTGGCTGATCGTGTTGCAACGCGATCGCTTAAATCGGCTGGTGATGACGAGTATTCTCACGCAACAGCTCGTTTCCCAGTCGGGCCGCCTTTCATTATTCTCTGTTGCGGAGACACGACGATGGCGAAGATTTTTCCGTATACGCGCGTTTCAACATTCGATCAAATCGAGGCTCTCGATCAGCAGGATCGTATCGTTCTGGCCTACTCGGAGTTTCTGAAAATAAAGCTCCAGGATCAGAGCATCGAAGTGCTGCACATCTTTAGAGACACCGAGTCGGCCTTTAAGGTGCCGTTCTCTGCGAGACCAATGGGGTCTGTCATCTGCCGGTTCGCACAGCGTGGAGACCACATCGTCATCGCTCGCGTGAATCGCATATTTCGCAATCAGCTTGATATGTGCAACCAAGTCAAAAGCTGGTTGGAGCGTGGCATAAACGTCCATTTTGCGACCGAGCAATTGGATTGCAGCACGTCATCCGGAAAGATGTTACTTGGCATCCTGACGTCAATCGCCGAGGGAGAGTCGGCGTCGCTGTCTGAGCGTCAGAAGCTCTCGTGTCGCGAGCGGTACGAGATCAAGGGCTACGGCACCAAGTTGATGAATGTTTTGTTGGTCAAGCCGCCCAACTGCCGCTACGCAACGCTCGCTCGTAAGAACATCGCCGTCTTGAGGCTGGCGGCGTTTCTTCGCAGAATGACCTGCATATTGAACGGCAAGGCCATGTCTTGGGAGAAGGTTTCGGACGCGATAGAGGAGGTGTTGGCCCGCCGAGAGAACCGTCGCGTAAAGCTGCGAAGCTGTCGCTACTGGTGTCCTTCTCAACTCTATAAGTCGATGCGAAAGATGCTGCTCTCGAAGCATCAAGCGATAACGACGGCTTGGTGTTGCGTGTCGTTCCGTAATGGCGCTGAGATTATGAAGCTGACTCCCACTGGCGCGAATCAGTATGTCAATGCGAGGAGACTGATTGGGTGTGTTGAGAAATGAAAAAGGCTCGGACGAATCCGAGCCCTAACTGAAGCAACTTGTGGTCGTCAGACCTTGTCGCTCGTTATTTCTTGCCACCCATGTTGTTGTTTGCGCCGCTGGGGCGAGTGGGCAGGTTGCCTTTGCTGACAACATTCTTGACTTGTCCGCCACCCGCAGGAAGGGTGCATTTCTTTTGTCCGACGTTCGCGAGTGCTGGCATGATTCATGTCTCCGTGGTTTTGATTGACTGTTGAATGTGGTCGCATTTCAGAAGATATCATTGCGGCATGAGCCAATCCAGCCCGAAGTCGCCGCCTGCTGTTTGCTTTTTACGTTTTCTGGCTTCGCGGTCTTGTAGTTTTTGCAGCGTGCGAATCTCTTGGTAGAGGTTGGAGTCGCCTTCACTGAGGTTCGCTTTGGCTCCTTCAGGCACATAGACCAGCGGCTTCACCTTTGCTCCAGGAAGAGACTTCATCATCTTCATCAGGCGTTCGTCTAGGATCGAGTCTTGAGCTTTATCAGTGACGTCTGAGACACGCAGGCCGGTTCCCAGGTTGAGGAACTTCTTCGGATCGAAAACCCCGTTGCGGGTATCCGTTGCCGTGCGGAGTGTCGTAAGCATCCTCGAAAGCGGGCTGTTGGCCAGCACTTTGTCAATGGCTCCTGACCCATTGAAACGGACAGGCTCCTTGACGTTCTCGCCGGACGCGATTCCTTGCAGGTTACTGAGTAGTCTGCCAAGCGTGGGGTCCATCTCATCAAGGTCTCGGCCACCGAACGGTGTTCGCTGAAACAAGCTCTTGCCAGTTGCGGTTTCTATGGCCCCCTTGATCAAGGGGTTGAGTCGCGACGCGGCTTCGGCTACGGGAGAACCCACAAAGCCGAGCGGGTCTTCGTGCATCAATCCAAGCGACGTCAAGTATCGCTTGCTGTCAGGATCGGCGGAGCCAAATAAGTCACCGAGAACACCGTCTGTCGGAACCGGAATTGAGGACTTCTCGCTGACGTATTCAGGAAGCAAGTCTTCCGGGTTCGTGGCTGACGATGTCGCTCGGATCGTCTGTGCCAAACGACCGCCGGGGTTCGTGGCTAGATCGGTCGCGTGATGCTGAAGAGAACCCTTGCTGAACTTGTAGTAAGGAAACAATTTCGTCAGCAGATTACGTTCGATGTCTGTGTAGTTGCGAGCGGCGTAGTCCACTTGGGTGGAGTTGATGCGACGCATGGCTTCAGTGGGATCGACGCCTCGCTTGAGCATGTCGATGAATGGTCCGAAGCGGTTCACATCTTCAGAGAACTTTCCGACCATTTCACCGCCCTTGATGAGCGGGCTGGTTGATTCGGTGAGTTTCTCGCCGTTTCTGACGACCCCTTGGATTCCCGTCAGAGTGTCCCACGGGTTGTTCGTGAATGTCCGACCGGCTTCCTTGAGGACATCTTTCGGTTTGAACGGATCGCTGCCGTGGAGTCCACCAATGAAGTTGCCGTCGAGGTTCTGGAGCAGGTCATCCGCCCCCATCATTCCTTGGTGTGCCGCCGGTGCGACGCCCGCTTGAATCTCACGCAGCATGTTCGTGGTGTTGGCTGGCGTGAGCGGCAAGCCTCTCTGAGCCAGTTTGTCGCGAACAACCGGGATCGACATGGCTGCGTCGATGTCTTTCCCCAATGCGACTTTCGCGGCTTGTCCTGCGCTTGCTGCCCCGCTGATTGGATTCTGAAAGTCGCCACTCAGAAATGAACCGACGTTGCCGCTGCCGACGTTGCGTGTATGAAACGCCGGGTTCAGCAGCGAGCCAGTTTGATGTGCCTTCGTGACCGTGAGAATACTGTTGAGGAAGTTCTCAATTGGACCGGATTGGCCTCTCGGCGGAGTGTAGGTGGAAAGTAAGTCGTCGAGAAGATTTTGAGGAGCCATCGCTGGAAGTGACTTCCCCTGCGCGGCGAGGTTGGCTTTTACGGTGAGTGGATCAAGTCCGAACTTCGCGAGGGCATCGTCGATCGGAACGCCTGGAGCGTGCGTGGCCTGCTCGAATTGCCGCACAACTTCGGGGTCGGTTAATCCAGATTGGAATGCCTCGGCAGTGCTGACTCGCTTCGCCGCCGCGCGAGCCGCTCGTTCTCCCGAAGCGATGGGGCCCATGAAGACTCCGCCCTTGAGTTGCTCCGGAGAGGCGTTCATTACGTGTTCGGCCAGGGCAGCAAGGCGATCTCCAGATTTTCCAGCGACGTCTGTGTATGTGTGCAACGGCGTCGGTAGTGTCGTTTCAAAGAGGTCGGCGAACTGCTTTTTGATTTGCTCCGGACTT
>JAYUFI010000163.1:0-2594 GCA_043738805.1 Planctomycetaceae bacterium
GCCGAGACGTGGGGCTTCGCCGATCTGGAAGTGGGCGACCGGAAAGTGTGGATGCGCAGCCTGCACCTCCGCACCGACGACGCTGCTCGCATCGACAAACTGTTGGTTCACGAACTGACTCACGTCGTCCTGGCCGACTACTTCGCCGAACATCAAATCCCACGCTGGGCCGACGAAGGCATCGCCGTCCTCTCCGAGCCTGTCGAGCGACGAACCAAACTGCGCGAGTGGCTCAATCAAGAAGCCAAGCAAGGGCGACTGTTCTCGTTGCGAGAACTCACGAAGCAACGCTCCGTCCCGCAAGACAAGCGGCTCGGCGAACTCTTCTACGCACAGAGCGCCGCACTCATTGAGTTCTTGCTCACCGAACGCAAACTCTCTGAATCCGAACTGCTCCGCTTCGTCGCCGACAGCGAGACTCACGGCTTTCCCGAAGCAGCCCGCCGCCAGTTCCCCGACGCGGTCGCGGATCGTTGGGAATCCGACTGGCGCGAATGGCTGGTCACTCCGCGCGTCGAAGTCAAAGTCGCGGAGACCGACCGACGCAACACGGCCTCTGTTTCAAAGCCGATCGTCCTGGCTGACTGACAAGGCGCTTCGCGATGCTCAATTGAGAGTTGGCCTGAATCAGCACGACATTTGCCCTTTTTATTCCCTCACTCACGCACCTGTAGCGGCTGGTGTCGCTGAAGTCGCAAGACTTCAGATCGGAACTCTTGCGAGTTCCGCTACAGTTGCGTGAGATGCGCAATCGAGGACGTAAAGTTAGTGGAATTGTTATATGAAAAGGATCTTCCCTTCTGTATCGATTGTGGTTGTAACGACGACATTTCTCGGCACTGAGCAACGAAGCTGCGATGATGGAGATACCTGCTGCGGCGTGCAAAATCACGGGGGCGTTCGCTCCCGCGTTTACGAAGCCGACTCATGTGCGGTGGTGTGTGTTGTTGGTTGCGGCGATTTTGACCGTGGTACGCGGCAAAGATTCTGACGCAGTTGGTCCTCGAAGCGTTTTATCCCACGGGCGAGATTCGGTTGGCGGGAGACGATCACGTTCTTCGACACCATCACCGCCGTCCGCCGCCGGCTGTGGGCGGAAGCGATTTTAGAAACCGCCTGCAAAACCGTGGTGTTTCAAAACTTTCCAAGCCCGTTCAAATCGCCGTGCTCTACAGCTTCGCCGCAGCCGCAGAGCGATCAATTAAGGGCAAAAGTCGAACTGAGTGCCCGATGTCGCCGAACTCGCGGGAGCTCGAACCGAAGTCTCGAACTGGACTTGGACTTCTCGACGAGCACTGATTTTCGTGTGTCGTGCCGATTGTCTTTGGCAAGCCGGTCAAAGCTTGCGGGTTGGGTTGCCGATACTGATTGCACGGACTGCGCGGCGGCGTTGGTCGTGTGGGCGTCGCCGCCATCACTCCGCGTGACAAGCCGAGCGGTTCACAAGCGTCGGAATTCTGAGGCGGTTCCAAGCGTGGTGAGCGTTCGGCTCGTCACGCGGAGCGATGACGGCGACCTAAAAAACGGCAGGGATCGCCATGTTGTGGGACTCGTGGTGGAACGTGTGGCGGGGCCGTTCGCTGCCGCAACGTCGTCGAGTGGCGAGTGGGGCGTCGCTGAAGCGAGCGGCGGATGTCGCCAAGCCACGTTCGCAAAAGTCCGCTTGTGAGATTCCCGTCCGACTTGCAAGATGAGCGTGCCTTGAGCCGCCATTTCTGGAGCACCGACATGATCCGCGCCACTGGTCGCTCTCAAAAGCAGTCCGTCGAACTCGACGCACCGCTGAGTTTGTCCGAAGGCACGGTCGTCGAAGTCGTGGTGCGAGTGAAAGCCGATCCGTCCACAATCGAACGAGACGAATTCGCAGACCTCGGCATGGCGCGGCTGGAAGAAGCAATGGGACAATCCAGAAGACGTGATCTACGACGACTGGAAGCAGCTCTATGGCGTATGAACCGGGTGACGTCGTCTTCTTGCCGTTTTCCGTATCGCGATCAGTTGGCCGAAAGTGTGCGGCCGGCCGTGAGATCATTTCACGAATCGACTTCAATCAACGGTCACTCGTAAACTTCTCGGCGGTGTGTGATCGAAAGAACAAGGACGCGACTTGATGGATCATCAATTCGATACACGACTCGCCAGTCACCCATTCGGTAACGCAACAAGCCTGCGAAGTCGCCCGACAAACGCTTGATGTTGTTGTGTCGGCGCGGCTCGCTTTCCAACTGGGCGAAGCAGCGACTGAGCTTACGGGCCAATGGCCGTTCCGCCGCCGCGTAGAATTCCTCAGCTTCGGACGACAGGATGACTTCAAACATCCGATCGGACTTTCCGCCAATTGACTCCCTTGCCAGCGGCAATTTCCTTCTCCGCCGCCTTCACGCGCCGAACCAACGGCGGACGATTCAGAAAATCTACATAGTCCGCCAGAGACAGCAAACGTTCCGTCGGCAGACGATCGACGGCCTTCTTGATCTCACGGCGAAGTTCAACAGTGCTCATTGTGTTTTCCTTGCATGGCTTCGTACTTGGCTCACGCGGGGATCGTACCCGACACGACGAAAACATCTCCAGAGTTTGTTGTGTCAAAGTTT
>JAYUFI010000164.1:0-2594 GCA_043738805.1 Planctomycetaceae bacterium
GTCTCGGCGAAGGTCGCGAATCGCGATGTGACGCTGACTGGCATCCTGCCGCAAAGCGAGTTTCAAGCGAAGGCCGCGTGGCAATCGGTGTCGCTATTCAGCAACAAACATGATGGCTGCAAGAAGGCCGTGTGCGGGCCAAAGACTTATGACGCCGCGCCGGAAACGCTCGCGAGCGAACGGACCATCGACCAGTTGAAAGGCAACGAAGCAGTCATCGGAGCCGATGTGGCCGAGTTCTCCGGCATCAAGCCAGGGCAATCGGTCGAGTTGCTTGGCGAGAAGTTGCAGGTGCTCGCCGTGCTGCCGCGCACCGGTACAGTCGATGACTCGCGCGTCTTCGCGCACTTGCACACGGTCCAGCGTTTGACCAACGCGGGTGAGGTCGTCAACGCGATTGAGGTCATGGGCTGTTGCGAGGACGCGGCTGGCGGACTCGTGCCGAAGTTGGCTGAACTGCTGCCCGATGCGAAGGTCGTGACCATTTCTCAAGTCGTCTCGACTCAAGTGGGCATCAACCGCTTGATGAGCCAAATGTCGTTGTTCGTGCTGGGTATCTTGGTGATCGTCGGCGGTGCGAGCGTCGCCAGCACGATTTCGTCGAACGTCCGCGAACGCCGCCGCGAAGTCGGCACGTTGATGGCGCTCGGTGCGACGCCGAGTCTCGTCACTCGAATGTTTCTGCTGAAAGCGTGGACGCTCGGCATCGTCGGAGCAGTCGGCGGCAGCGTGCTCGGCTTGATCGTGGCGATGGTGCTCGGCACCCAATGGGCCGGAGTCACCGTCAGGCCGTTGCCGGATTTGATCGCACTCTCCATCGGAGCGGCACTTGTCATCACCACGCTGGCCGCACTGTGGCCAGCCCGTTCAGCGGCAAAGCTCGATCCGTGCTGCTGCTTTCAGGAGATTTGAGATTCACTAACCCGAAGCGTGAGCGAGGGAGGACGCTTCACAGTGCTCAGTCGCGAAATAAGTCCTGTGAAGCGTTCGCCCTCGCTCACGCTTCGGGTTAGTGTCGTCTTCGCCCGCGTACAAAGGAGTTTTCGACTCATGTTTCATCTTCAAGACATCACCAAAATCTATCGACGGCGACAGCAAGAAGTCGTCGCGTTCAAGGCGACATCGCTCGACATCGGACTCGGTGAGTACGTCGCCGTCGTCGGTCCCAGCGGCAGCGGCAAGACAACGCTGTTGTCGATGCTCGGCGGCATGTTGTCGCCCGATACCGGCAAAGTGTGGTTCGGCGGCGAGTCGCTCTACGACCTGCCCATCAACGAACGCACAAAGCGACGGCGCGAGCAAATCGGATTCGTGTTTCAGACGTTCAATCTCGTGCCGTATCTGACGGCATTGGAAAACGTCCAAGTGCCGCTGTTCCTGCACGGTGTCAACAAGTCCGAGCAGCGTGACCGAGCGGTCGCGCTCTTGGAACAAGTCGGACTCGGCAACCGCATCGAGCACAAGCCGAGCGAACTGAGTACCGGCCAGCAACAGCGAGTCGCCCTCGCTCGCACGCTGGCGAACAACCCGCGATTGATCCTCGCCGACGAGCCGACCGGCAACCTAGACCCGGACAGCCGCGAAGCCGTGCTGTCGATGTTCGACAACTTCGTGCGCGAAGGCCGTACGATCGTCATGGTCACGCACGACCCCGGTGCCGCCGCGCGAGCGGCTCGCCGACTGTGCTTGAACAACGGCGAGATCGTTGAAGCCATTGAACCCGCTTTGAAGAAAGCGGCGTAGTCCCTGTTCTCTGGTGTCTGTTTCAAATCCCCCACGAAAGGAACCTGACATGAAACTGCTGACGAAGAATCTGTTGCTGACCTGCCTGATTGCCGCGAGCTATGGCCTTGTCGGCTGTGGCCAGAATGCCGCTCCGCCGCAAGTTGCGAAGACCGACCACGCCGATCATCCCGGCCACAAAGATGGCGACGAACATCACGACGGCGACGGCCACGATCACGGCAAAGAAAAGGGCGGACACAGCCACGACGGTTGGTGGTGCGATGAGCACGGCGTTCCCGAAGCCGAATGTGCTCAGTGCGATGCCAAGGTCGCGGCCAATTTCAAGAAGAAGGGGGATTGGTGCAAAGAACACGACCGTCCCGATTCGCAATGCTTCATTTGCCACCCGGAGAAGCTCGACGAATACGCCGCCAAGTACGAAGCCAAGCTCGGTAAGAAGCCACCGAAACCAGAACTCAATTGATCGAGAGAAAAATTTGGCGATTCACGCGATCTGCTGCCGAATCCGAAGGCTCACAAACCCGCCGAGTCTTCACGGCCACGACTGCGGTATGTTCATATCATGACAACCACACTACGCATTCACGACCTCGACTGCGCTGATGAAGCCGCCGAACTCCGCGAGGAGTTGCAGTCGCTTGCCGGCGTGCGCGAGTTGTCGTTCGACTTGTTGCGCGGGTTGATGATCGTCGAGCACGACGAATCGGCCATCACTCGCGACGACTTGATTGCCGCCGTGGCGAAGATCGGCTTGCGAGCTGAGTGGAATTGTGAAACGTGCCCCGTCGAAGGCTCTGCTTCGGAACCGCATCGCGAATGGCGTTCGGTTGTCACGATCGCGAGCGGAG
>JAYUFI010000165.1:0-2592 GCA_043738805.1 Planctomycetaceae bacterium
ATTCGCTCGCCGTGATTGCTTACGAGTTGCTCACCGGCAAGGTGCCGTTCGACGGCGAGACCACCGCCGAAATTCTGATGAAGCATCTGACCGAGCGACCGAACCTCGACGCGATCACAGCGAACTTGCGTCCGGTGTTTGAGCGTGCGTTGGAGAAAGACCCGGAACGTCGGACGTCGGATGTGTTGGAGTTGGCTCGGCAGTTTCGCGCGGCAGCGACAAACGGTACATGGACAGAGGATGCTCGTACCCCGCTCGCCGACATACCGGTGGTACAAATCGAGCGTTCGGAAAACATCTCGCGACCGTTGAGCGAAACTCAGCCGTTTGCACAGCCAGACGCTCTCCAAGCCGCTCGCCCGCGCAACGGTATGTTTCCGGAATCAGTTCGTCCGAAGTCGGCTTGGTATGAATTCTGTTGGTTGAGCGGACGGGGTGCCGGTTCGCTCATCTCGATGTGGAATCTGCATCCGCTGTTGATCACCGCGATTGTTGGCTCGCTCATTCTGTGGACGTGGGGTCGAGCACTCGGTGCGAGTTCGGTCCCGATCGTGGGTTGGGTGCGAGTGCTGTGGGTTATCGCGGCGGTGGTTGTTTCGGTCGAGATTTTTCGCGCGGTGTCACGCGGTGTCGATTGGCTGTTTCGACCTGAGCCAGGTTGGTCGAAATTCAAAAGCAATGACGCGGCTCCGCAAAGCGTGCGACTGAATCCCGTACGTTCTGAACCAACTCGGCGAGCGGCGTATCGCGTCGTTGATCCGAACACGGTGCGCGACATTTCGTGGCATCGACGAGCGACCGAATTGAGCGGCTCAATGGCGGCGGCTGGTTTGGCGACGGCGATCGTTACGGCGGTACTCGCCACCGTAACGCAATTTTTTCCGACGTCAGGTTTGCTCACTCACTTCGCAGCGGGGACGTTGTTGGGAACGTGGGGCTTGCTGATTTTGGGGAAGCTCCGCGAAGGAATGCCGCGCGAACGGTACATCGACCGACTGTTGCTCGGCGGCGTCGGACTGCTGGTGGGAGTTGCTCTGTTTCAGCTCGACGCTTGGTTGCTCGTGGAATTGCCGACCGATGCCTGGAGCCAAAAGCAAAGCTTGGTGGCGATGACGAGTCTCTCTCTCGACGGCAATCCGCAACATGTGCTGATGGAAAGTTACGTCGCGTTCTTCGCGACATTGTTTGGTCTGCGACGTTGGTGGTGGCACACCGACTCATTCCGCCCGCATCGCTTCCGAGTTCTCTCGGTCGTGCTGACCACAATCGTCGGAGCCGTCGCCGCTCGTGTGTGGGGCTTCCCCATGTTGTGGGGAACAGTCTGGGCCGCGAGCCTGTCGTGCGTCGCGCAACTTTCGGCGGTGTGGACTCCGCAGGATGAGCGGCGGTGAGGGGAGATTTGAAATCTCAAATTTGAAATCGCAGAACAACAGAAGACATCACCATGCACGAGGCTCCGCTTCCGTTTCAACCAAACTTATCCGTGGGAGCGCTCGTCACGATCTTTGTCTGTGGGATCGCCGTTGCCGGTTTGATCGCGTTGTTGAGGCGCACCGCCGTACGATCACGGCTTCCGTTTGCACTGAGTTTGACAGTTGCGTTCCTGCTCTTCTGTTTTGTGATCAAGGGTATTCGGACCGTGGATTCGGTGACACCAACGCCACACGAAACAACTCAGCGTACCATCGAGATTCCTGTGGTTCAGATGCGAGAGCCAGAATCCTCAGACATCGCGTCCTCTGATACCACATCGTCAGGAGTGGCGAATGCGGAGAGTTCTGCGAAGTCGTCGCTCCCCGATTGGACGAAGCAAACTTCCATTCAAGACGGGAAACGAAAATTAGTGGCCATCAACGGTGGTCGGTTCGCTTCCGAAGAAGAAGCCGAGCTGCACGCGTTTGATCAAGCGACCCTGATCGCCACGCAAGAATTCCAACATCTTGACCCGCAAGGTCAGGGGCGTCGCCTTCCCATTCACCGCGAAGAAATTCAACGTACGGCGATCAAGCAACGGTTCCTCGAAGTGCGCGAGCATGACTTCGGGAAGTCGAAAGGTCCGATGTACCAAGTTTGGTTGCAGCTTGAACTGACTCCCGATTTGGGCCAACGAATCACTACACCGTGGCGACAAGCGGCCGTCGATGCCCGCGTCCACACATTGGCAGCGTGCGGCATCTGGCTCACTGCTGTCGCGGGACTGGTTTCTTTTGCCTTCCGCTGGGACACCGCTCGCCAAGGCCGCAGTCGCACGGCAGTTTTCGTCACCGTGCTGATCGTGGCCGCTGGAAGTCTGCTGTTTGTGGCTTAGTGTCACAATTCGGAAATGGCCGATCAATGCGACCGGTGTCCGCTGCAATTATGTCCGTGATCTTCCGTGTCCAATACCTGAAAACTCTCTGAGAATTGGACACGGATCGCACGGAAGACACGGAGACAAACAAAGTTTGATGGTTCATCAGACTTTCCGGTGAATCCTGACTTCCGAACTGCGGCACTAGAGCGGTTCCATTTTAGGTGTGGCGATAGCCGCAGTGCTTGAAGTAATTCCGGCACTCGGATTCGGTGAACTGGTCGAGGATTCGACCACAGAGT
>JAYUFI010000166.1:0-6834 GCA_043738805.1 Planctomycetaceae bacterium
ATCCGACCGTCACGCCCTTTCCATCAACGACCTTCGGCATGTTGCCAAAGAAGTCGGGCCGCATGTCGATCTTGAGTGGCCTGTCGCTGGCATTGCGAACGAAGACGACCAACGGGACTCGCTCGCCGATCCGGAACTGACGTTGCGGCTTCGTCAGGGCAATGCCGTATTGAATGCCGAGCTTCGCTTCGCCCCAGGTCGGCTTGAACGTATCGATGAACTCGGCGGCTTTCTGGCCGCGGTAGTGCCCGTTCTCTTCGACCTTGTCTTGGCGCGAGTCCGGGCCGGGGCCAGCGGTTTGTTCGACATTCACCGCGTCGCCACTCAACGTCCAAACGGAGAGGGCCTGCTGCAGGTCGGAGAACCCAATAGCCAACCGTTGATTGTCGTCGGAGAACGCACCGGCATTTGCATTTGAAACAAGTTCAAACCGCTTTTGTCCTGTTTTCACCGACCAGATCGGCACGATGTAGGCCGTATCTTTGATGTTTGGCCTGGTTCCCGTTCCCAACCGCGCGAGCCATTGACCATCTTTGGAGAACACCAATTTCACGCTGCCGCTGCTGAAGCGATATGCTCCTTCGAGTTGTTGGAGCAGCTTGCCCGAAGTCGCATCGACCAACTTCACTCCAAGGATATCGCCGATCGCCAGTTGCTGGCCGTTCGGGGAAAACTGAAGACTCCAAACATGGTTTGTGTAGAGGAGTGACGGATCCGGTTTGGAATCCTGTTGACGTGTGTTGTCGTTGGGAACGGAGCGAATTAACTGACCGGTACTCGTCTCCCAAATCTTCGCTCCGCTGCCGTTGGTCGTGACGAGCCGTTTCCCGTCCGTCGACAAATCAATGGCCTTCAAGTCCGTCGCGCCTTTGTCGATCACGGTTTGCAAGACGTTGCCAGAGACGCCATCCCAAACAATCACATGTGCGTCGTAAGACAGCGTCAAGCGGCCGGGCAGCGCCCGATGGCCAACGATCACCGAGAGATCCGGAGTGCAATCGAGCTTGTCGATGGCACAGTCATAGATGCCTTCCCTGGTCTGGAACGGCAGTTGCTTGAGCAGCTTGCCCGTCGCCGTCTCCCAAATGCCGACATAAGCGTCGGTCGCCGCAACGACTCGCTGCCGATCGCCGGAGAACATCAACGTCCCCTCGCGAAACGTTCGCCCATGCTTGTCAGCTTGCAGCTTGATCTCGCTCATCAACTTCATGCCGACGACATCCCAGCGCCGAATTGTGATGAAGCTCTGATTTGAAGCTGTGATCAGTTCCTTCCCATCATTGTCAAAACCGACCGCCTGCATGATCCAGTGATCCGGCAACAGCAACGCCGGCTTTCGCATCGTCCGAACCCCGACCGGCGTGTCTTCCCCGCGTACTCGCTGAATGCCGCTGCACTTTGCATCCTTGTCGAACATCACGATCAGCGTGTGGCCGTCACCGAGCGTGATGTGATGTTGGACCTTCTCGCCCTCGACGGTTTTGCGAGATTTCAACTCTTGCTGCTGGACGATCTCCAAGAACTGCGGCTCGGTCATGTCGAGCGACAATCCATGCAGCTTCGGATACGGCTTCAGGAATTCGAGGCCATTGAGTGCCAACAGGTTGATCGGTTCGACCTTCACCTTCACGTCGGTCATCTGTCCCGGCACGAGCGACACATTTTCAAACGTGACTTTGTGTGTCATCGGCCGCAGACGAATCTCGAAGTGGCTGATGTCGGCAGCGGGGAGTTGGAAGAGTTGGCCATGCCCATTGTTCGTGGTCCGTGCGGCACGCGAGTCGGGGCCTTTACCATCAAAGTCGAGGTGACCTTCACCTTTCTTGTCGATGGCTCGAACTTCCCACTCCGTCCATTCTTCAAAGTCGGGAGACAGCTTGTATCGCAGGGTCGTCCCGGTTTGGAGATCTTCGATGCGCACGATCTGAATGAGCTTCCGCAGCGCGGTCGTCGTGGCATCCGCTGGGCTTTGAGGCAATGGTTTGCCATCCAGACCAATCAGCCAAGCTGGTCCCAACGGCTGGTCTGAGACAATGACATGAACGGCAATCGGCTGCTCCTCATCGAAACCCGCAGAGGATTGCACCTGATAAACAGCGGCTTGCACTTGTTTGGAGGATCGCTCCTGTTCACGGAGAGTACGGGCATCCGTGACCCATCCCCCAACTCCACCGATCCCGGGTTTCGGGTGTGGACTCCATCTCAAATGATGGGCCGTGATCAATGACTCGCCGCGCGGAGATGTCAGTTGGATGGCAAACTCGCGGAAGGCCGTCGCGTTCTCACCCATCAAGACCGAGAACAACTTGAACGGCGGTGCAGCGAGCTTCGTTCCATCGGCGCGCCACCAATCTTCTTCTTTTCGCCGCCTGCTGCCATCGGGACCAGCCGCATTGGCAAACGCCACCCCCGCCAACTCAACTTCAACGCCGTTTGGCAACTGGGCCCAGAGTGTTTTCGGCTCCTGCGCTCGGCGCGGTTCTTCTGCACCCGCCGCTGGGAGCGTCTCGACCTTCATGGCCGGCTCTGTCTTCTGCCCTGGCAGCAACGCAATGTTTTCACAGACGACCCGATGTGTCATCGGTCGCAGGTTGATCCGAAAGCCATCGAGTTCCGCGGCGGGGACCTTGAAGACATGCCGCTCGTTGTCGGTGGGATCGACGGGTTGCAACGTCGTGCCATCGAGTCGGATCGCCGTCACGAAGACCTGCATTGGTCCGCGCCGTGCAGAGGGCTTGATGTTCACGACCGTCTCGGTGGCCGACTTCTGGATGCCTGTCACTTCAAGCGACAACAACAACGCCCTCGTCTGCGCACTGGCTTCCGAACTGAGTTGAATTTTGCCATCGAGATCCATGACCCCTGCTTCCACGGTCAAAGCGTCCGAGTAATAGAAGCTGACCGTGCCGGGCTTCTCGTTTTCGAAGCCGACCAGAAGCTGGTACTGCAGGAAGCCGTCGGAATTCCAAGTCTCCGCGTGGCGTCGCAGTTCCTGATTCGAGCCAAACCACACGGCTCATGCATCGGTGGCAACAACAATTTCTCAGGCGTCGCCAATTCCTTGGGCCGCGTCTGCAACCGGATTGCGAACTCGCAGAAGTGCTGGCGATTGGCCGCGACCGACAACGGACTCAACGTAAAGGGTTCTTTGTCGAGCTGGGTGCCGTCTGCTTTCCACCAACCTTCAACCTTGCGCTTTGTCCCACTCGGCGTCACGAGACTGGCATGCGCGACACCAACGAGCTCGATCATGCGACCACCGGGCAAGAGGGTCATGAGCCGCGATTTGCTTCCATGCTCGACCTGGGACTGTTCGCCACGTTCGTCCCCGCGCACTCGCTGAATGCCGCTGCACTTCGCATCCTTTTCAAACATCACGATCAACGTGTGACCGTCGCTAAGGGGGATGTGATACTGGACCTTGTCGCCATCGACGGTCTTGCGGGTCTTCAACTCCTGCTGTTTGACGATCTCCAAGAACTGCCGCTCGGTCATGTCGAGCGACAGGCCATGCAGCTTCGGATACGGCTTCAGGAATTCGAGGCCGACCGGCGGTGAAGTGGCTCCCGCTTTCTTTTCTTCGGTTGGTCCCTTCGGTTCAGCGGCTTGCTTCTCGCGAGCTTCGACTTGTTGGCGAGTGCTGATAAAAAGTTGGTTGTTGTCGAGCGTAAAGGAGAGTTTTTCATGGGGCTTGAGCAGTTGCGTCAACGCATCTCGCAGCGTGACGTTGTCGGCATCAATCGTCACCGCCATGTTCTTCGTGTAGCCCACACTCTTGAGGCCCTCGCCATCGAGTTCGAGTTTTACGGCGGTTGCCTGGCAAGCGTGTTCCAGAACCTCGACCAGCGGCGTTCGCTGGAAATGCAGCGAGACTTTTCGATCCAGCGGTGGGCCGATGAAGATCTTGAAATCGCCGGGAATGGGTTCGATTTTTGGGCCGACCTTGAGGACGACCGGTTCGGGATCGCCGTCCGCCAGGACATCGACTTCGCGGGTGGACTCATTCCCAAACCGACGGCCTTCGGTGGAGCTGAGGCGGCTCTGGCCGGGAGGGATGATGAACTCGAACTCACCCTGCGCGTTGGTTTCCATGCTGAGTCCCCCGTTCGGCTGAGCGGGGCTGGTGCAGTTCACCTTGCAATCTGGAATCGGTTCGCCGGTGTCCATGTCGAGGACTCGGCCCGTCAGTCGCTTGCCAAAAT
Source organism: Planctomycetaceae bacterium (assembly GCA_043738805.1). GTDB lineage: Bacteria > Planctomycetota > Planctomycetia > Planctomycetales > Planctomycetaceae > SXKJ01. Next base: position 4,203 of record JAYUFI010000166.1, read on the forward strand.
TCAACGCGAAGTCGGCTTTGAATGTCTCGCCCGGCTTCAACACGGCTCCTGTGAGGGCCGGAGCCGTCAACGTCCTGAAGGGACTCTTCACCAACTGAATCGTGTACTCGCCGCTGCGCAGGCCTTGAATCAGAAATTTCCCATCGGCGTCGGTTTTCGCCTCGTCCCCGCCGCTTTCGAGAATCTCGGTCTTGGTTGCATGCGCAGCGATCGTGACTCCAGCCAGCGTCTTCCCGGTACGCGAGTCGATCACTCGTCCGGCCACCTTGGCGGCGCGGACCAACTTGGTGTCACCGACCTGATCGTTCTCCTTCGTCACTCGGATGCGCGACTCGACCCAATCGGGATGTGACGTGCCCAGCCAAGCGAATGTGCTGGCTGGCAGCTTCAATTCAAACCGTCCGTCGTTGTCAGTGACCGCGCCGAAAACCAGCGCTTCGTCGCCGAGCTTCTGAAACGACCAATGCACAGAAGTAGAATTGACCTCATGATCAAGCTGGTTGATCCGCACGGGAATTTGAGCCAGCGGCTGGCCCGACTCATCGAGCACCCGCCCACGAATCGTCCGACTCATCGGCAGCAGCACCAGCCGAAACGAACCATCCTCCGGATTCTGACCGATGATCGAGTGCCGATGAATCATGAAGTCGAACCAACCGAGCCGCTCCCGCCCATCACGAGCCACTGCGGTCAGCCAGTGATCGACCTCGCGCCACGCCTTGGGGACACGGAACTCCCCACGCTCATCCGTCGTGAACTTCTGTTCGAGTCGTTTCCCACCTTGAAACGCCAAGACCTCGATCCCCGCGACCGGCTTGCCATCCGGCGAGACAACAGCGCCGACCACTGTCGCTGCCTCCTGTTCGGCGCGGGGCTGTTCACGGGGCTCCGTCTCAACCGGGACTTTCACGTCGGTTTCCTGACCCAATTGCATCGCCACATTCTCGAACGTCACCCAATCCTGATGCCTCTCTGGATTCGTCTTCTCGTCCGGCCCCGCCGAATTTTGGATTTCATCTTTCGCGGACAAGCTCCAATTCAAGGTCAGCAGAAAGATTATTCCGATCAACGCCATGCTGAGAATCGCTGCGGGCCATCTTTCGACCGGCGACGAGACATTCCCCTGGGAATTCAGTCCAACAAGGCGACGGATTCGAGCGAGCAGCGAGCCGTCCGTGGCTGCGAGCGCGAGGACCGAGTTCTGACCGCGTAGCTGTTCGATGGCAATGAGTGCGCGGCCGTACTCGAGGCGATTGTCGAACAACTTCACGACAAGATCATCGCAACAATGCTCGCGCTCCACGCGAATGCGATGCGACAGCCACCACACGGCCGGATGATAAAAGAAGAGCGTCTCGACCAACATTTGCAGCAGGTTCACGACGAAATCATGGCGCTTCACATGGGCCAACTCGTGAGCCAGAATCGCTTCCAACTGCGCCGCGGGGATGCTCGTCATGAGACTGACCGGCAGTAGGATCACGGGGCGGAAATAGCCGACCACAACCGGTACTTGAGTCAGTGTCGATTGCAGCAATCGCACAGCACAGTGCAGGCCGAGCCGTTCGGACACGTGATGCAGCACGGCCAACACTTCATTCGACACCGGCGAAATCCCCGTTTGCCTTAATCGCCGGAGTGTGTGCCACCCCAGCAGGGGGCGAGCAGAGCACAGCACAACACCCAGGCTCCAGCCGATCACAATCCACGCGAGCCACGGCCGCAAGAACGTCTGTGCTCGTACCGACCAGGACGGGGCTGGCTGAGTATTGCCAGCAGAAATCGGTGACGGTGCTGGTTGAGGTTCGGATGCAACGCTCGATGGCGCGGGGTCCGGGGGTGGGCCTTCAATCACTCCATCGTCCGCAAAGACCGGGTTGTTGGCGAGCGGGGTGGTTTCAGCCATCGGACTGTCCCCTGCGTTCAAGTCTTGTCCGAAGACGGACGCCCTTTGGCTTGCCGAATCGTCGGGAATATCGTTCGGCATCAGCATCCATGTTGCCGTCGGAGCGGCAACCGACACGGCCATCGCGACCACCAGCACGCCATATCGCAGCGATGACGAACTCCGTCGCAGCGCCCGGACGGTCACTCCCACCAGGAGTGCCATGAGCGAGAACTGCCAGAGCGAATGCACCAACACCCAGCCGAGCCGCTCGACAACGGCTTCCGAAAACAGCCACTCGAAGGTCAGGAGTGAATTCATGACTTGCCTTCCATTTCATCGAGCAGCTTCCGGGCTTCCTCAATCTCCTGCGGCGATGCTTTGCCGCTGGCGAGCGCCTGGAGTACAAGACTCATGGCCGAGCCGTCATAAACCTTCTCAATCAACTCGGTGAGAAACTTCTTCGCGGTGCGGTCGCGAGTCATCGCCGCGCGATAGACATGCGGCGTGGCCTGTTCGTCCCGTTTGACCAGCCCCTTGGTCAGCATGACCGAGAGCATTTTCACGGTGGTCGAATAATTGGTCCCCTTGGCCTCGGCCAGCCGGGCGTGAATGCCGCGCACGGGACTCGGCCCCAGTTCCCAGAGAATCCGCAGAATCTCCAGCTCAACCGCTGTCGGCTGAGACGAACCCAATTCGCGCATGACTCCACCTCCAACGCAACCACTCAGGCCAAACTTAGCGAAA
>JAYUFI010000167.1:0-6834 GCA_043738805.1 Planctomycetaceae bacterium
CGAGACGGCTCGGTGATCGCCGAGTTTGAACTCCGCGCGACCGAAGAACTCAAAGCCTGGGTTCTGAGTTTCGGCCCCAAATCGGAAGTGCTCGAACCGGAATCCCTGCGGGCAGAGATTGCCCAAGAGGTCGCTCAGCTTCACGAAATGTATTGCCCCGCTCCCGCGCGAACCGCTCGGAGACTGCCGCGATGATAAGACCCCAATCACCGTTCGACATGATCGCCGCTACGCCGAATTGCGTCCGCCACCGCTTGCTGTCCGACGAATTCAGCGATGAGATGCCGCACTGCAATTTGCATCGCGCCGCAGAATCGAAAGATTGAACATGCCGAAGAAACGCTCAACCCCCAAAGCCGTCGCCAAGAAATCGTCCCCGACGAAGACACTCGCGAAGCGTCCCGTATCGGTCGGTCACAGCCGTAACGAGTCGAGACAAGTCGGCGCAGTGCGCCGACAATTCACGAACGCGGGAGATGTGGCGACAGTGTCGCCACATTTGACGATTCAAAAAGTGGGGGCACTGCCCCCACAAATTCCACAACCACCAAAAGTCGGGACACTGTCCCGACAAATCTCAACGGCAGAAAAAGTCGGGGCGCTGACCCGACAAATTCCACAACGATCAAAAGTCGCTACACCGTCGCGACAATTGGCACAGCCATCATCAATGACTATTGAGAACTCACCGGAAAGTGAGAGGGCGTAATGGCTGGTCAGAAAAAAACCGCTGCGGCGGTGCGATTGGGGCTGCCGGCGGACTACGTCGAGTTCCTGGAATCGCTGAAGACCCGCGTTCGGCAGGCTCAGACGAAAGCCATGCTGTCGGTCAACCATGAGATGATCGCGATGTACTGGGATATTGGTCGGCGGATCGTCGAGCGGCAGGAGCACGATGGCTGGGGCAAGAATGTTGTCAATCGGCTGGCGTCCGATCTTCAACAAGCGTTTCCGGGGATGGGCGGCTTCTCATCGGTCAACGTTCTGCGGATGCGGACGTTCTTTTTGGCGTATCGGGCTGTTGCGTCTAACGTGCCACCGTCTCCCCGAAAACTCGATTTGGCAATTTCGTCACAAGCTGTGACGAAATTGAAGGACAAGAAATCGGCACAGGCTGTGCCGGAATTGGCCGCAGTTGTCGCACAGCCTGTGCGACAACTGGCCGAACCAGTTCTGTCACAAGCTGTGACAGAATTTCCGCCGCATCCCGTGGCGGAGATTCCGTGGGGCCAGAACCTCGTGCTTCTCTTCAAACTCAAAGACCCAGCCCAGCGGCTTTGGTATGCCTCCAAAACCCTGGAACATGGCTGGAGCCGCGCGATCCTCACGGTGCAGATCGAAAGCGATCTCTACGGACGCCAGGGAAAGGCGGTCAGCAACTTCGCGGGAACACTGCCCGCTCCTCAATCGGACTTGGCCCAGCAGGCGTTGAAAGACCCGTACCTCTTTGATTTCCTGACACTGCATGACGACGCCATCGAACGCGATCTGGAATCGGGACTGGTCGATCACATCCAAAAGTTTCTGCTGGAACTGGGAGCCGGGTTCGCGTTCGTCGGTCGGCAGGTGCCACTGGTTGTCGGCGAGGATGATTTCTACATCGACCTCCTGTTCTATCACCTGAAGCTGCGGAGCTTCGTCGTCATCGACTTGAAGATGCGGAAGTTCACACCGGAAGACGCCGGGAAGATGAACTTCTACCTCTCCGCGATCGACTCGCAGATGCGTCATCCGGACGACGCTCCTTCCATTGGCCTCGTCCTGTGCAAGACCCACGACCGGATCACCGCCGAGTACGCCCTGCGAGACATCGCGAAGCCGATCGGTGTGGCCGAGTGGCAAACCAAGCTGGTGCAATCGCTGCCCGAGTCGCTGAAGGGCAGCTTGCCGAGCATCGCGGAGATCGAAGCCGAACTGGAACTTCGCGACGGTGACTCTTCGACGTGACACCGCCAACCCACGCGCCGCGCAACTCTGACCAATGATCCCAGATTGATTCAGGAGTCCGAACCATGAAGCTCCCGCCCGTAGCCGAAGTCGTGAGACTTCGGACATCGCGCGACAAGCCACCGAAATCTCACGATTTCGGCTACGAACGAACTCCCGGTTGTGGCCCTGAAGATCTCGGTTGTGGCCGGTCTCCCGCCGTCAGACCGCGATTTCTTCAATCAACGAGTCTGCCTGATGGCACTCAATGTCGGTTGAGTCCAGATAAAGCTCGATGGCTTCTCGAATGTTGTCGAGCGCCTCGACTCGCGTCTCTCCCTCGGAAATGCAACCGGGAAGAGCCGGCACATAGACCGTGTAGCCACCTTCATCAGACGGCTCAAGGACGACTTTCAAACGCATACCGCGCCTCACGCGAAAAGATGCTTCAATGGGGCCACAACTCATGGGCTGCGGGGTGGCCAATCAAGATTGATCGGGGCCGCTGCGTCAACCGGCTTGTTCACATTCTGCGAGCGATCTTACAGAGCATCAAGGAACTCATCGACCTCAATCTCGGCTTGCTTCAGGATATGGCTGAGAGTCGAGCGTTTCACAGGTCGATGGGCGGGAACCGTCACCTTCAGAGTCCGGTCCGTCAGGGACTTCTCAAGTCGAATATGGCTGCCGCGCTGTCGCACTTCGACGAAACCGAGCCGCACCAGGGCGGCCACGATCCGTTGGTAACTTTCCGAAGGAACTTTGCTCATCGGCTCACTCCATCGAGACACATCATGCTTGAAGGACGGAAAAGGGAACCGGGGAATCGTGTTCCGATCCCCGGCTCCGATGGGGCCGTCCAGGAAGTGGACGGAATGCGGTCAGCTTTGATCTGCGAACTCAGGCATCGCCAAAACTTCAACGGAGCTGGGCCAGCGCGAGCCCAGTGATTGCTGACTGCGTTGCAACATCCTAAAGTCGTGGCCTCCGAAGTGCAACATTTACTCAGGCATCTCCAAAAAACAGATGTTTGAATAATCTTGCGGGGGTTGATCGTCATGTTTGGCAAAGGAGGACGATCGGATGAACGACCAGACTTACTACGCGATGTCGAAAGCCGTCTCTCGGTTTGCACCGTCGCATGATTGTGACGTGCTTCACGACGCATACGTCGAGACGCAATCAGAGTCGCCAATTGTGTTGGTTGGTCGCGCCAAATGGCGAGCGTGTGATGAGCGAGACCGGCTCGCGCGCCTTCGACCGGAGTACTTGCGTCGTTGCCGACATGTGCCGTTGATGGATGCGCCTGACACAGAAGCGCTTCGCAAAGAAATATGTGCGGTGGTGCAAGCGGTCATTCACGATTTACCTCAGCAGCAGCAACAGTTGGCGCGGATGCGGTGGTGGGATGGATTGGAGCCGGATGAAATCGCGCAGAAACTTGGCCGTCCTCGTGCGACGATTTACACGCAACTTCGGCGTCTGGGCGAACGGCTCGCCGAAAACTGCCGACTGGTCTCTCTCTCAAGTCCTTTGAGGGAGAACAAGCAATGAACCTCGATGCCCTGCGCGACACTTGGTTGATGTTCCAACGCGAACACAGTTGCTCGGTTGATCGGATGCTTTGTAATCCACAATTTCGCGAGGAGTTTCTTGTGGCTGCTCGTCGCGTCGTCGGCTGTGACGACGAGGAGGCGATTCTTTGGGGCATCGTGAGCTTGCGCAAGAAGAAGACGCTGCCCAGCGTCCTGAAGTGACCGCGAAGTACTGACTATCTGAAGTTTTTTGTGTGACTCTTCGTTTCAAAAATCCAAGGAGTTCAAAATGTCTGAGTTGTCTTTATTGCAGAAAGTTCAAGCTGCTGTCGCGGGGTCTGCGGCGGCGTTTCGGTCGCGAGTCACTTTGCAGCCGGCGGGTGGTGAAGGAGACAAGGTGTTTCCGCCGACTTATTCGGGAGCGGTTTACGCGACCGAGAAGCGGCGATTGCCGGGGCATGATGGTCCGGTCGAGTGCGTGCTGCTGGACTCGGTGCAGAGTCAGGCCAACCGCATTGAGGAAGCGCTGCAAGATGCCGTTGACGAGGAACGAATTCAGATTCCGGTTGTCGAAGTGGACTTCTCCGATATCCCGGTCGTTGAACCGGGGCAGAACGCGGAAGGTTTGTTTGAGCCAATCGGGCGAGTGACGAGTCTCGAAGCTCCGCATCGCGTAGCAGATGCCATCTTGCGTGACAGCGTAGACAAGGACAACGTCCCGTTCCGAGAGACTCCTGCCGGAAAGAAAATCGGCTTTGCCAATCTGCGGAACGCGACGCCTCTGTTTGAGATTTGCCCGACCGCGCTGCTGCTGGGACTATGGGACTCAACCGGGCCGAAAGGTGGTTTGGGAACCAAGTTTCAACGAGCGCTGGTTTCGGAGATCATCGGCGTCGATGCGAGCTACGGAACCAAGACCAGTAGCCGAATTGATCCGCTGGCGATCCGCAAAGATGCGGCGGTGATCTACGAGACTCCCAATCGCGGCTGGACTCTTTCGCCGGAGGAAGCCGCTCAGGAAAAGAAGAAGCCAATTCTCAAGGGCAAGGACGGCAAACCCTCCGAAGCCAATCATGGCAACATTGTCCCGTCGCTTTCTGATGTCTCGCGTGACGGACAGCCGCTCGCGGGAGGTGTGACGATCGCCTATGCCGAGCAGATGACGGTCATCTCGTTGCCCGCACTCCGCAGATTACAGTTCCCCGTGAATGGCAAGGTCTCGAAAGAAGTCAACAACGCTGGACGAACCGTGCTGGCGGCGCTGGGACTTTGTGGTGCGGTGCTGGCGGCCGAGCGTGGGTTGGATTTGCGGTCGCGATGTTTGCTCTGGCCGACTGCTCCTCTGACGTGGGAGTTACTCGACCGACCTGGCAAAAAATCTGATCCTTTTGAAATGGATGCAGCCGCGGCCATCAAGCTGCTCGCTGATGCGGTTCAACACGCGAAAGAACTTGGTCTGACGTGGTTGAACGAACCACTCAAACTGAAGCCCGCGAAGAAGCTCGTCGAGTTGGTTCGCAAGAGCCAGGAACTCGCGATCGTCAGCGGTGAGGGTGGCGACGGAGGTGCGTCATGAGCAGTGCCGCAACAGTCGCCGAAGCCGAAGTCGCGAAGGATGCCAGCTTCAAGATTCACGTTCGGTTCATCACCAGTCGTTGCGTTGCTACGCGGGTTGACGCTCGCGAGAAACCGGAATGGCCGCCGCATCCGGGCCGGCTTTACATGGCTTTGGTGGCAGCTCACTTCGAGACGGACGGATCGACCGAAGACAAAGTTGCCGAGCGCGGGACGCTGGAATGGCTGGCGGGCCTGCCCGCGCCGCTCATTCAGTCCGTCGAGTCGAGCGAACGAAGCCCTGTGACCTATTACGTCCCCGTTAATGATGCGCCGCAGCCCAACAAGGCAATGCTTCAGTCGGCTCCGGGGATGCCTCGGTCACGGCAGTCGCGTGCGTTTCCGACCGTCATTCCGCTGAGACCTTCTGGCCAAAGTGAAACTGACCCCGATGTCACGTTTGAATGGCGAATGGCTGCGGGGTTGTCTGAGCATCTGCCCGCATTGGAACGGTTGTGTCGCGAGACGATTCGTGTCGGCCATTCTTCGTCGCTCGTCATGGCTTGGACCGAAGCGGGAACGGTGAACGAGGACTGCGACGGTTGGGAACCGTCTGATTCCGCCACCGAACTGACTTGCCGCATCGCGGTTGCGGGCGAGTTCGCTCGGCTGAAAGATGCGTGCCGCGCCGACCGGATCGACCTGTTTGCTGACCTGAAGATCGAAATTGAATCAACCAGCGGCAAGGCTCAGACAGCCGCGAAGAAGAGATTCACAGAAGCGTTTGGAGAGTCATTCAAGTCGAGCTTACGACCGCCGGAGCCAACACCGGCTTCGCTCGGAGTCTGGCAGGGATATCGTCGCACCGGCTCTGCTCACGGCAGCCACCAGCAAGTCCATGCCAACTCGTACTTCGAGCGCGACTTGCTTGTGCTCGCAAAACTCGACGGCCCCATGCTCAATGTCGAACGCACTCTGGGACTGACTCAGGCACTCCGGGCCGCGTTGATCGGCACGCACGGCAACGCGGAGATTCCCGCGTGGCTGTGCGGACATGATTCCGATGGCAACCCAACGTCATCGCCGCACGCCGCGTTTCTGGCGTTGCCCTTCGTGGGGTATCCGCACGCGGACGGGCATTTGATGGGATTGGCGATTGCGCTGCCGAAAGGCATTTCACCTGCGGAGCGAGGGCGATGGCTAAGTCCGCTGCTGGTCGATCAAGAAACGGGGGAAGCGGCTGAATCTGCTCTCAAACTCTGGGGCCAAGACCTTCCCGACTGGACGCTGCAACTTGAAGAACGTCCGTCGCCACCACTGATCCTGCAAAATGAAACCTGGACCAAGCCATCGACGACTTGGGCTTCTGTCACGCCGGTCGTGTTGGATCGATTCCCGAAATCCTCGCGCACTGACGATCGGAGCGAATGGCACGCGGAGGTTGTGGAGATCATCAAACTGTCCTGCACGCGAGCTGGACTTCCTGAACCTGTTGAAGTCGATGTTGACTCAACCGCTTGGCATGTCGGCGTGCCGCGAGCCTGGGCCAAGACACGCCGCATTCGCAGCCGCCGCGAAGGTTCAACAACTGGGCCACTCGGAGACGGGTTCCCTTCGTTGCCATCGAAACAGACGCGACCGGCCAAGCCGCAGGTTCACGTCTGGCTCCGGTTTGATCGCCGAGTTTGCGGCCCGGTTCTGATCGGAGCCGGCCGATTCCAAGGCTATGGACTGTGCAAACCGATCGAAGGTCGTTCGCCATCGGACAAGTAATGAGAAGTGATTTGGAGCCGCGCCCGTCAGGAAGCGGTGCGTTGGA
>JAYUFI010000168.1:0-2590 GCA_043738805.1 Planctomycetaceae bacterium
CATCCCGCTGGCCGAGATCGACGCCTTGCTCGCCGGACACCCGAAGACCGCGAAGATGAGTTTGGGAAAAACCGTCATCGGACAATATCACTCGGCCGCCGATGCCGAAGCAGCCGCGAATCGTTGGCAGCAAGAGGTCGGTGAAGGGGCGTTGCCCACGGACATCCCCGTCGTGAAGGTGTCGAGTAGCAAGTTGACCGACGGAACCGCTCAAGCCGCGCGGTTGCTGGTCGATACTGGAATGTGCGCGACAACCAGCGACGCTCGGCGAGCGATCGCTCAAGGGGGCGCGTACTTTGGCGAGGGCAAAACTCGGATCGAGGCTCACGACCAAGCGATCTCGATCGTGGGAGGCTTGTTGCTGTTTGTCGGCAAGAAGAAATTTTGCCGTGTGGAACTCTGCGATTAACGGTCATCTCTTTGCGTTCTTCGCGTCTTGGCGGTTCAAAAGTTTTCACCGCCAAGACGCAAAGAGCGCGAAGGCAACTCTAAGGAACGACACTGATGGCTCAGAAATTTGGGTTTGGCATAGTCGGCTGCGGGATGATCGCCAACTTTCATGCGATGGCGATTGCACAGATCAAAGGAGCGAAGATCGTCGCCTGCTTCGACAACTTCGGCGCGGCGGCGGAGAAGTTCGCGGCGGCGAACAAGTGCGAGAAGTACGACAAGCTCGAAGACATGCTGGCCGATCCGGCGGTTGATATCGTCACGATCTGCACTCCGAGCGGTGCTCATGGTGATCCGGCAGTTGCGGCGTGCAAAGCGGGGAAGCACGTCGTTGTCGAAAAGCCGCTGGAGATCACGCTCGCACGGTGTGATGCGATCATCAATGCGGCGGCGAAGAACAAAGTCCAGATTTGCACGATCATGCCGTCTCGGTTCAGCCCAGCGAACATTGCTCTCAAGGAGGCGATTGATGCCGGTCGCTTTGGACGACTGACGCTTGGCGACACCTACGTCAAATGGTGGCGAACTCAGCAGTACTACGATCAAGGTGGCTGGCGCGGAACATGGGCACTCGACGGCGGCGGAGCGTTCATGAATCAAGCGATTCACAACGTCGATTTGCTGTACTGGTTCATGGGGGAAGTGGCTGAGGTCAACGGCGTGACGGGCTTGCTCGCTCACGACCGGATTGAAGTCGAAGACGTCGCCGCAGCCTGCGTGAAGTTTAAGAACGGCGCGCTGGGAGTGCTCGAAGCCACCACCGCCGCGTTTCCCGGTTTGCTCAAGCGAACCGAGATCCACGGCTCAAGCGGCTCGGCCATTGTTGAACAAGACAGCCTCAAGATGTGGGAGTTCGAGAAGAAGACTGCCAAGGATGCGAAGCTGTTCGAGAAGCTCAGCGTCAACGCCGGCACTGGCGGAGCGGCTGACCCTAAAGCGATCAGCTACACCGGCCACATGCTGCAACTCAAGGATTTTTTGAAGTCGATCGAAACCGGTACAAAGCCGCTCGTTGACGGCATCGAAGGGCGCAAGTCGGTCGAGATCATTTCGGCAATTTATCAAGCGGCATGGACGGGAAGAACGGTCAAGCTGCCGCTGTTGAAAGACCCGAAGCGTCCGGCGAAAGCGAATTGATTTGTCGGATCGTGGCGAAGCCGTTCTACGTAGCCGTTACGCTCTGCGTGACGAGCCGGACGCTCGGCACAGCTCCGTGAAATGATCTACGTAAATCGCTGCGCGATGACTGGCGAAGTTGCCAGTTACATCACCGAGAAGTAGTTCGAGACTGCGAAATCAAACCCCTCGCAAGACAGCCGCTTCGGGAGTTTGTGGTAGATGCAGTAGTTACGAACTTGCAGCACGAGGTCTCGCGGCTGGCACGAGCGCAGCGGGCGATTGACCGGGCGGTAGTGCGTGGCGAGCAGGTACTCGACCGCTTCGCGATCGTATTCAAACCCGTAATGTGGGCAGACGATCGAGAGGATTTTTTGGAACTCCGCTTCGGTTGGATCGGGGACTTGAATCTTGTACGGGATGCGGCGGAGGAACGCTCCGTCAACCAATTGCTTCGGTTCTAGGTTCGTGGAGAAGATGATGAGTTGGTCGAATGGCACTTGAATTTTTTTCCCGCTGGGCATGTTGAGGAAGTCGTACCGTTTTTCGAGCGGAACGATCCAGCGGTTGAGCAATTCCGAAACCGGCATCCGTTGACGGCCGAAATCGTCGATGACGAACGTGCCGCAGTTACTCTTCAGTTGCAGCGGCGCTTCGCAGATTTTAGTGATTTTGTTTTGCGTCACTTCGAGCTCAGACATTGTCAACTCGCCACCGGCGACGATCGTTGGTCGGACGATTTGCACCCAACGTGGATCAACTCCGGAGAGGTCAAACAGACCTTGTTTGTCGGACGTGATTTCTTCGTGCATTCCGGGATCGAACAGCCGGATGATTTCGCCGTCGATGCCGAGTGCTCGCGGAATCCAAATCACCGAACCGAAGCAGCGAGTAATCCGCTCGGCGATGCTTGTCTTGCCGTTACCCGGTTCACCGAACAAGAACATGCCTCGCCCCGAATTGATCGCCGGGCCGAGCGTATCGAGCATTTTCTTGTTCATGATCAAGTCAGCGAACGCCTCGT
>JAYUFI010000169.1:0-2587 GCA_043738805.1 Planctomycetaceae bacterium
ATGCTGTCAGCACTGAATTTGGCGAGGTCGCGATGCCCCCGGCCATAAACGGACTCCACGAGTTCCAGCATCTCGGCCCTGAAGGGTGCCTTCGCATACGACTGCTTGAGCAACTCCAAATGCTTCCGTCGCCAATTGGAAGAGGGGTCGATGAGAGTTTCGTTGATGTTCTGTCCGAGTTTCGCATCCTTGAGCGGCACGGTCAGCCAACAGATGCCGTTATGCGTCTTGATTTGAGTCCGATTGAAAAAACTGCCCTTCGAGAACTGAACGTCGTCATAATGCACGAACACGTCGCACAGCCGGATCTGCTCGAACATCCCGCTCCACGGAAAGAACATCGGTTGTGAAATGACGATTCTCTTCATCGGGATGGAACTTCTTGTATTGAGTGTTGACAGATCCCGGCCTCCGATGCGGTGTCGCCGTTCACCCCTTCCGGCCATGTTACAAGTTCACGGTAAACGGTCAACTCCAACTTCACCGCGGGATTTGCCGGGGCTGAGCGTACAAATCACGATCCGTTACCACCTCGCGTTCGATTGTAGTGACTGATGTACTCAAGGCCATACGGGGTCTCGAAAAACAATCCCGGCTCAGTCGGGGTGTGAACGATTGCGCTGCGGTGTCTCGTCAGTTGAGTGCCCTTGGAAATGCTGCCACAGCCCTTGAATCATTGCCCCTCAAGGATTTCTCCATCACGACCGCGTCGAGCCATTCCCCGCCAACGTGGTAGTGTTCCCGATGAATCCCCACGGTCGCGTATCCGGTTGAGTCATACAGTCGCCGCGCCGCCGTGTTGTTCGCTGCGACGTAAAGCACGATCTTTCTCAGCATCAGCACGCGCAGAACGTAGGACTCCATGAGTTCCAACGCCTCGACCGCCATTCCCTGACCACGCGCCGCGCGAGCCAGACAAATCCCAAGATGTCCCCAACCGTGTGTCACGTGAATGTCTCGCAATTCAACGAATCCCACCGCCCGTCCTTCCGGCTTGGCCGCGATGACGAAGAACACGCCGTCCGCGGCACTCGAACGATCTTCGAGCCATTGCCGCACCCGATTTGACGGATTCGGCCTGGGCTGCGCCAGCAACACGAGCTGCGTCTCGATGTCGTTTCGGAGTTGCCCGAAGAAATCGAGATCCGCATCGCACCACGGTCGCAGGATGATTTTTTCCCCTTCCAACATGCCGGTCCCGCCTTCAAGCCGCTTTGCAAACGGCAGTGTCGTCATCGCTTAAAAAGCACAATTCGATGTTCCTGTCGCGCCAAACTTCGATGTCCCCGATAATCTTCCGAGCCGATCGCGGATTGAGTCCCACGTAAACCGTGCGAATCGAAGCATCCAACCGCCGTGGATCGAGGATCGGCCTTCCCAACAATTCCTGACCCTGACGGAAGGGGTTTTGATCCAGGAAACAGCTCACGTTGTTGGTGCTCTCCAAGCACGACGCGATGAACGTTCCGTAGAACCCAGAACCATAGATGGCCACCGCTTCGTTTGCCGGTCGCTGTTGTTCAAACCGTCGAATCCGCGTTCCCAACTGCGACCAGTACGAGGAGATGCCTTGCACTTCCGACTGCCACTCAGTCAGTGAGGTTCGCGGGCAAAAGACCGACTCCGCCGGTTGCAGATCGGCAATCGCAATCAATCCCGCCTCGTGCGAGCTGCAATCGACTTCTCGCAGATTCAATCCCGCCCGCTGCATGAGCGTCATCACGGAATGCTCTGAGAAGTGATTCACATGATCGGCCACGATGAAGTCGGCGGTGTTTGCGGCGACATTCGGCACCAGCCAATACAGCGTTCCACCCGGTTTGAGCAGCGTCGAAATCTGTTTCGCGAACGAGACTGGCTCCGCGACATGTTCGGCAACGTACATTGAGAAGACGGCATCGAACTGACCGATCCATGTCGTGGGAACATCATGCGTGGCCCAACGATTTTCAGTCGAGAACCGCTCCCAGAACGGCAGGTACATCCGGCTGATGTCGAAGAGATGAACCTGTAAATCGGGACGTATTCCAGCGAGCCGTCTGGCGGAAGCACCCTTCGCGCAGCCGTAATCGAGCACCTTGGCTCCCAGTGGCAGGTCGAGCTTGCGCAGCAACGTTTCGACTTGATGCTGCACACGAAAGACCTTCTCGCCATCGACGATCTTATAGAGTTGGTCTTCCTCTTCACTGTCAATCAGGATGCGATACTGCTCGTCGTAGTAGTTGTCGAGATCGGGGAGTGGCGGTGTCTGCAATTGACCGCAACTCGCGCAGCAGAATACCTCGGTGCGTCCCGCGCGAATCTCAGTCAACGACGTGATCGAGACCTCTTCGGTCGAGACATAGACCGGACCTGAATGCTCCGTGTTGCAGATGTTGCACGCCGACATGGTCACTTCCTTGCGAAGCCGCTCCAAATCCATTGTATTCGTGAGTTGAGAGCCTCATCTGCATCAACTCATCCACCACCGCTCGTTCACACGGACGTTGAACTACGCCGCACGCTGAGCCGGATCGACCGGCACCACGAGTTCCGGATGCACGTCTTGCAGCTTGACCCCCGCCGCAAACGAACCCTTCCAGCCGTA
>JAYUFI010000170.1:0-6812 GCA_043738805.1 Planctomycetaceae bacterium
TGATTTTGATTGCTCACAGATGGCGGAGTAACTCAGTTCAACCTCCGCATCCGCATCACTGCCGTTGCGCTTCAGTTCGATGCGCATACCGTAAGGATATACGACCGAGACTTTCCAGCGAACGTCTTCATCGCTGACCAATTCGCACTCGACTTGCGGAGCCACCGCGAACGAGGGGGAGAACGGAACATGCACAGAGGCCATGCGCTGGCCGGCAGAGAACAGAACACGAACCGAGCCTTCAATCTCCTCCACACCATCGGGCAAAGTCTGGCGAGTCATCCGCTGTGTGATCAGACCGTCGGTTGATTCAACCTCGTCGTCAACGAGCGGATCGAAAACGGCAAACGAAGACGGTGATGACTCAGTGACAATTGGCGAACGGGGCGGTGTCAGCTCCCCGGTTGTTGCGCGATCGAATGCAAATCGAGGGGCTGACGCCGCCCCACTCGCTTGATGACCGAATTCGAGATGCCACTGGCCGAAGAGTGCGAACAAGCCGCCCGACAACAGCGCGACACCGATCAGCCAACCTTGAGCAAACGGCGAACTCACCGGCGCGACGGCAAGACCACTGAGCCACGTTGGTAACCAAGCGACGAACGCGATTAACCGATCACGGCGCATCTCGGCAACCGAATTCCGAACGCGATGAAATAAGCCCCAGGCCGTGAGACTCAACGTTGTGGAGATAAGACTGACGAATACGGCCGGCCAAGCGGAAGTCAGAGAGAACTCACCCGCCACGCGCCGCGAGAAGAGGACCGTCGTCGTCACAATCACGCCGGTCCAAATTAGCATGGCGGCAGAATGACGTTGGCGTTCCGAACTCGACATGACAGCGATCCTTCGCGATGGCACAGCACAATCCATGTGCTTCAGTAAAGCGATGCTTCCCCCACTGAGCTTGCCTCAGTGGATTCGGGCTTTTGCACTACGAAGTGATTTATCCCGCATCGTGATCGCCGTAGTGCAAAAGCCCGACAACCACTGAGGCAAGCTCGGCGGGGTTGGTTGATTGAGGGTTGGCGGCTCTTTACTTGGAAATCGTCAGAGTGATCAAGCCGAACGTCGCAGCGTGTCCGCCTTGTCGGTCTTTTCCCAAGTAAAATCGGGATCGTTCTTGCCGAAGTGGCCGCCGTGCGCGGTCTTGCGGAAGATCGGGCGTCGCAGTTTCAGATGCTCGATGATGCCGCGCGGTGTGAGCGGGAAGTTGTCCCGAACGAGCGTGGCGATCTTTTCTTCGCTGATCGTGTTCGTCCCCTTCGTGTCGACTCGAATGCTGACCGGATCAGCGACACCGATCGCGTAGGCCAGTTGCACTTCGCAATCGGTCGCGAGTCCAGCCGCGACGATGTTCTTCGCCACGTAGCGAGCCATGTACGCGGCCGAGCGATCGACCTTCGTGGGGTCTTTACCGCTGAAGGCTCCGCCGCCGTGTCGTCCCCAGCCGCCGTAGGTGTCGACGATGATTTTGCGACCGGTTAGTCCGCAGTCGCCGTGAGGACCACCGACGACGAAGTTGCCGGTCGGGTTGATGTGATACTTGGTCGCGGAGGTGAGCCATTCGGCGGGAACGCTGGGACGAATTACTTCGGCCCTCACGAAATCCGAGATCTGAGCTTGAGTGACTGCCGCCGCGTGCTGAGTCGAAACGACGACTGCGGTTACTCCAACGGCCTTGCCGTCGCGGAACTCGACGCTGACTTGGCTCTTGCTGTCCGGACGCAACCAGTCGACGACTCGCTGCTGCCGGACTTCGGTCAGCTTGTTGATGATGCGATGAGCCAACGCGATCGGAACCGGCATGAACTCCGGCGTGTGATCGCAGGCGTAACCGAACATCAGACCTTGGTCCCCTGCCCCGTCACGATCGACACCCATCGCAATGTCCGGGCTCTGAGAATGCAGCGCGACAAAGCAGCGGAAGGTTTCAGCATCGAAGCCGACATCGACGTTGGAATAACCGATGTCACGCACTGCGTCGCGCGCGACCTGCACGTAATCGACTTTCGCTTGCGAGGTGATCTCACCGGCGAGCACCACTGTGTCGGTCGTGCAAAGCGTTTCGCACGCCACGCGTGACCGCGGGTCTTGAGCCAGCAGAGCGTCGAGCACTCCGTCCGAAATTTGATCCGCGACCTTGTCGGGATGCCCCATGCTGACCGATTCGCTCGTAAAGATGAAACTCGCCATTTCGCTTTCGTTCCGTGTTGTCAGAGAAGATCGCACCGGATTTCTTGAGAAGCATCCGAGCCCCCCTCCGGCAAAGTTCAGCGGGATTGTAGGTGCGAGCGGGGGATGCCTCAACGCAGGGGATTCAATCGAGTTCAAATCGCGGAACAGGAAAGCGATGAATCCCCGATGAGCAGAAAACAAGAATCCCGCACCGCGAAGTACGCAAAGGGGATTTCCCTCTTCGAGTTCTTTGCACCTTCGCGGTGACACAACTTCTTTTCAAATGTTGAAAACTCCTTCTCACATTCTGACACGAATACCTCAATCGTTTCTCGACTTGGTCTTGCCTTTGTTGGTGAGACGATCGCCGATAGCCTGAGGCGAGATTCCATTCTCAGGGAGATTCCGCGATGCCGCTCAGTTTGGTGCCGTCGATTGAGGAAACGCTGTTGGGCCTGTCGTCCGCGATTCGCGAGCGGCGGGTGACGTGCCGTGAAGTGCTGGAACGCTGCCGCTCGAAGGTGCGCGAGTTCGAGCCGAGTGTGCAGGCTTGGGTGCGAATCGGTGGCGAAGAACTTGAACAAGTCGCCGATACGCTCGATTCCGAGTTGCGATACGGTCAATGGCGCGGGCCGCTGCACGGCATCCCGATCGGTGTGAAAGACATCTACAACGTCGCGGGAATACCGACGGCAGCCGGCATTCCGAATCATGATGCCGATGCGGCCGGTGAAGACGCCGCGATGGTCCGACGCTTACGTGACGCGGGAGCGATCATCGTCGGCAAGACAGTGACGACACCCTATGCGTTCTTCGATCCGCCGCCGACACGTAATCCGTGGAACCTCGACCGCACGCCGGGCGGTTCATCCAGCGGCTCGGCGGCAGCGGTCGCGACGGGCATGTGCTTGGGAGCACTCGGTTCGCAGACGGGGGGATCGATCACACGGCCCGCTTCGTTTTGTGGCATCGCCGGTTACAAGCCGACGTTCGGATTGCTCAGTCGAGCGGGGATGTTTCCGTTTGCACCGAGCCTCGATCATCCCGGTCCGATGGCACGCACGGTCGAAGATTTGATCGGCCTGATGACTGCGCTGGCTCCACAACGCATGCGTTCCGCGTTTCGAGCGTTGCTCAACATGCCGCTCGATGACGGGATCATCAAACGCGAACGGACACCGCTCTACGAATCAGAATCAAGCGCACTCACACTGCGGTGGTTGGAGGAGGGGTTTATCGAGAAGGTGGAGCCCGCAATGGCCGAGGCGATGAAGAATGTCGTGACGCATCTCGCCTGCTGCGGTTCCTGTCCCGGATCGAATTACGAGGATGAACTCGACCTGCCCAAATTGTGGCGTTGTCATCGCGCGATGATGGCGGTCGAGATCGCGACGACGCAGGCCGAGCGATTGCAGCAGCATCCCGAACAATTCCCGCCCGGTATTCGCGCGTTGATCGAAGAGGGATGCGCGGTGCGCACGAGCGACTACGCGGAGGCGATTCAGTTTCAACGTGACCTGCGTCGCAAGGCGAGAAAGGCGATCGGCGACGAAATCTGGATCAGCCCCGCCGCACGCGGAGCCGCGCCGACGCCGGAGACGACCGGCGATCCCTGCATGAACTCGCCGTGGAGTTTCCTCGGCTTTCCGACGATCACGATCCCGATGTGCCTTTCACCCGACGGGATGCCGCTGGGGTTGCAACTCATCGCCGCGCCGCACCGCGACCTCGAACTCTTCCAAGCCGCCCGTTGGTGCGAGGCGCAGCTCCGTGTGAGTTACGAGTAACGTCGACTTGTCCGGGGTCAGGCACCCCTCGCCAGATTTCGTCCATCGCGTCGATCACCGTAGTCGCCGCGTTGGGCTTTGCGAGCGATCGAATGGCGTCGCGGAGTTGTTGTTGGCGTTCGTCGTCACTCAGCAATGAAACCAGTGCCGTTTGCAGCAGGTCAATGCTGGCTTCCGCGTTCGCTTGCTGCGGGATCAACAGGGCGGCGTTGCGATCCGCAAACAGTTGGGCGTTGAGTCGCTGATGATCGTGAGCCGACGTCGGCAATGGGACCAAGATGGCCGGAAGCCCCGCACAAGCGAGTTCGGCAAGCGTGGTCGCACCGGCGCGCGAGATGACGCAGGTCGCGCGGCGATATTGTTCGGCCATGTCGTGGAGAAACGGTTGCACGTCCGCGTCAAGCTTGAGGTGGGCGTATCGCTGACGGATCTCGTCGAGATCCGACGCTCCCGTTTGATGAATGATTCGCCAACCGATGAGTTGTGTTGCGACTCCTTCGAGTGCGTTGAGGACGAGTGCATTCAACGTCGTCGCTCCTTGGCTTCCGCCGAGGACCAGCAGCGAACGATCCTCATCTGGCGAGCGGGGTGGCGTCAGCCCCCCGCTCGCCAGTTCCCCGGCCAGCATCTCAATCTCTTGCCGAATCGGGTTGCCAGTGACGATCGTCTTCGTGCTCTTCGGAAGTCCGCCCGCCGCTTCTTCCCACGGCAAGCAGACCACATTCGCAAAGCGGCTCAGCCAGCGAGTCGCTTTGCCGGGGACGACGTTTTGTTCCAGCAACACGATCGGGATGCGTGCTCGGCGCGCCGCGAGGACCGGCGGCACGCTGGCAAAACCGCCGAGCCCGATGACCACGCTCGGCGTCTCGCGTGCGAGGATCGTTCGGGCTTGTCGATACGCGCGCCAGTTGTTGAGCAGTGACGGCACGACGCGCATCGGCGCGAATGACGGCGACTCCGACGGCAACGCGATGTGCTCAAAACCGGCCTGCCCGACGATGTCCCGTTCGAGCGGCTTTTCCGAACCGACAAACAACACTCGCGTGTCGCCGTCTTGGCGGATCAACTCTTGAGCGACAGCGATCCCCGGAAACAAATGCCCGCCCGTGCCGCCGCCGGCAAAGATCACGGTTCGTCGTGATGAGAGGTTGGTCATGCTGACATCGGAGTGCTTGTGGTCGAGTTGAATGTGCCGCCGAAGACTGACGAACGCTGGTCGCGATGACAAGTTGGATTCGTTGATTGTTCTCGTGCGACCGCTTCACAACAATTTCGTAGCACGGTTTTTCAAACCGTGCGCGGATCAACGCTTTCACGCTCACGGTTTGAAAAACCGTGCTACGAAATGGCGTCACCTCATTCGGAATTCAACATGGCTCAAGACCCGCCGCTGGAACGTCATGGCCGAGGGGCTCAGGCCGATCCGCCGAATCGGTTCGCGGCGTGGCGTGAGGAGCCGGACTTCGAGCACCTCTCGTCGGCAGACGAGCTGGATGAGCGGCCCGTGAAGACGCAGTTCATCGTCGATCGCTCGCAGTCGATCGTCAGTGAGAACGACAGCCCCGATGTTCCGTTTCGCTTCAGCGTGAATCCGTATCGAGGCTGCGAACACGGTTGCGCGTACTGCTACGCGAGGCCGACACACGAGTATCTGGGCTACAACGCGGGGCTGGATTTCGAGAGCCGCATCATGGTGAAGGAGCAAGCTCCGGAGTTGCTTCGCGACTGGCTGGCTCGCGACGGCTATCAGCCGGAGTTGATCGCCTTCTCTGGCGTCACCGACTGCTATCAACCGGCGGAGCGGCGGTTTGAACTGACTCGGCGCTGTTTGCAAATCGCGGCGGACTGCGGTCAGCCGATCGGGATTGTGACGAAGAACGCGCTCGTTGCACGGGACATCGACATTCTGCAACGCATGGCAAAGCAGCGGACGGTGCGCGTGATGCTCAGCGTGACGACGTTGGACGCGGAACTCGCACGCACGCTCGAACCGCGCACGAGTTCGCCCGCCGCGAAGCTGCGCACAATTCGCGAACTATCATCTGTTGGCATCGAAACCGTGGTGATGGTCGCACCGATCATTCCCGGTCTCAACGACAACGAGATGCCCGCGATTCTGCGTGCCGCAAAAGAAGCGGGAGCCGTGTCGGCTCACTTCATTTTGCTCCGTCTGCCGTTGACCGTGCGACCGGTCTTTACCGATTGGTTGGCGAAAGCGGTGCCGACAAAAAAGGACAAGATCGAATCCCTGATCCGACAATGTCGCGACGGCGAATTGAATAACTCTGAGTTCGGCAGCCGCATGCGCGGTCAGGGCAACATCGCTGAGCAAATCGCGCAGAGCTTCAAAGTCTTCGCTCGCAAGTACGAGCTCGATCGGAAACTGCCGCCGTTGGAGACGAAACACTTTCGCCCGCCGGTTCCGACATCAGGGCAGTTGCGATTGTTTTGAACGGCAAATGAGAAGCAGACGCCCGCTCTACGTAGCCATCACGCTCCGAGTGATGAGCCGGTTGCTTCATAAGGCGTTAATAAGCACCCGGCTCGTCACGCGGAGCGTGACGGCTACGTAGACACGGTTCGTCTCTGCTCTCACTTTTTACTTACTATTGATCGTCACTCCGGGCCAATCGTCAGTCCGGAACGGTGTCAGCGGCAGACCCGCTCCGTTGAACATGTTGCAGACCGGGTTGTCGGCCCACGCATAGCGCACGGAGTGCGGCTCTTTGACAGCATCGTTCCAAACTTCGGTCCATCGGACTTCGGTGTGGGTGTCTGAATGGATAGAAGGTTCGCCCGGAGGGCGGATCGGTGCAAGACAAAGAGCTTTATCAGCAGGTGTTGGGA
>JAYUFI010000171.1:0-6811 GCA_043738805.1 Planctomycetaceae bacterium
TCTCGACAATCTGCCTGATCCAAGAAACTTGAGAAGTGGTTCGAACGGCCACATCACCGCCGGCCAATCGACGTTCACCGCTGTCGGAGGTCGATTCACCAGCGACTTGGCGGGCAAATCGCTGTCGTTCTTGGGCAGCAACGGCAATACGGTGGCGACGTTCGTCATTGCCTCGGTGACCGACGGCAACACGCTGCAATTGAACTCGGCTGTCGGCCAGACATTCACCGACCAGGCGTTCGTGATCAAGGACACGCAGACGACTCCGACCGTTTCGCCGACGTTGCGCGGTCTGCTCGCGTACTTGAACAACTTCTGGGTTTCGACCATCAGCACGAATCCCGCCGATGGCATCAACCTCACGCTGACCAATCGCGGTGTCGGTCTGAGCGTCGCGCTCGCCACATCACAAACCAAGAGCACCAAGCTGCACTTCGGCGATGCGTTCGATAATTACGGATTGAAATTCAATTCCGATGCGACGATCGACCTTGATGTCCATTCCGTCATCGACGTGACCTTTGGCGTGGACTGGGTCGATAAGAAAGCACGCTTCGATGTCAACACGCTGGCGATGACCGCCAAAGCCCACACAGACAACTTCATCGCGGCCGCGACGTTTGGCCCGATTGCGGTGAGTGTCGGCAGCGTGACCGCTCAGCAAGGTTCGATCGACGTCGATCTGGGCGGCTCGCTTTCGTATGTGAATGGCGGATTCACGTTCAAGCCGCAGAAGAACGGCTTCGATGCGGTGCTGCCGGTCTATGCGTCGCTCGCCGGAGTCAATCTGACGAACGGTCCGACTCCCATCGCGCGAATCAGCGGCGGGTTCTTCAACAAGGTCGAGCTTACAACGGGCACGTCTGGTTCGGTGGCTGCGGGCCAGAAGACGTTCACGGCCACAGGCACAGGCACAGACTTGATCGGCGTCATTCAAGACGGCACGAGCGGATCGGTGGCCGCCAACAAGACGACGTTCACAGCAGCGGGCTCGAACTTCACCGACGCGGTCAAGGATAAGTTCGTTTCGTTCCTTGATGACAGCGGCAAGATCGTCGGAACATTCGGCATCAAGTCCGTCACGAACGGGACGACGCTGGAACTCAAATCGGCTCCCGACACAGCCTTCACGAATCGGCCCTTCGTGTTGCACGAACGGGATCTACGGGGCAAGTTCGTTGCGTTCAACGACAACAACGGTGTGGCCGTCGCGACATATAGCATCAAGTCGGCGACCAACCGCACGACGCTGGAACTGACCGGTGCTGCCGATACCGGTTTCATGAACCGGCCGTTCGTCGTTTACGAGAACAAGAGCGGTTTCACTTTTACACACGAGAACTTCGACAAGCTCTTGGACTTCCGCAGCCTGACCGTCGCTCAGGTCATTCAAATGTTCCCGGACTTCCACGATTACCTCGCGGACGAAGTCACCAACTCGAACCCGTTGCTGACCCAGATTCCGTTTGTGCAAACCGGACTCAACGAAGTGCTCCGTTTCGCGGATGCCTTCAACGACAACGTCTATTCGAAGATCAACTTCAATCTGCCGCGTGTGGACTTGAAGAACGGCACGAGCGGCAATTTGGCCAAGGGGCAAAAGACCTTCACGGCCAGCGGTGCCGGCTTCACGAATGCGCTGCAGAACAAGTTCGTGTCGTTCCTCGGTGACGACGGCAAGATCGTCGCGACGTTCGGCATCAAGACGGTCACGAACAGCACGACGTTGGAATTACAAACCACAGCCGCCGCGGACTTCACGAATCGACCGTTCGTCGTCCATGAAGAGCTGCAAAAAGTTCAGACCTTGCAGCAGCTCACGGAAGCAGTCAACGCGGCGGGTGTGCTGCCGGGCGGAGTGCAGATTACGTTCGATCCCGTCAACCAGATCTTCAGCATTCCGTTGACGTTTTCGGAGTCGTTCACGCCGGTGGATGCGCCGATCGACCTCGGGTTCAACATCGGCGATTCGCTCTCACTGTCCACCACGGCACACGGCGCGATTGGCGCGAGCGTCAACGGCGGACTTTCGCTGTTTGTCGATCTGGATGGGCACGTGTACTCGGGCACGGGAGGCTACATCTCGCTCGGCACGAAGCAGTTTGCGTCAGGTGCATTCACCTTTACTAACAAGATGGTCGGGTACAAGGTGACGCTCGGCAGTGAGACTTACGAGATCAAGACCTTCACCGACGCGCATCACGTTGTGTTGGATCGCAACGCGGTTGCGGCGGCGACGAATGCCACGTTCCAAGTGAAGGAAGGGCTCACGCTAGGTATCTCCAATGCACACCTCGGCGGATCGGTTTCGCTCGACGTGACCGATTTGTCCGTCGCTGCGAAACTCGGATTCATCTCTCTCTCGGCTGGTGGAGCGGGAACCGGTTCCGGCATTCACGTCGCGGCCGGCGCGCAGATTGTGCTGGATCGCAATGTCGCGACGAACGATCCGGCCGACACACAATTCAGCTTTGGCGATATCTTTAATGGCACAGCGACGAACAACATCCATCTCGACTTCACGGGGGATGCGTCGGCTCACATTCGCGGACTGAAGATCAATGTGGGACTCGGCAGCGACTTGCCGATCCCGTCCAACGCGGAAGTCGGCATCTATGTGCAAGACCTGCTGCACGGTGGCGACGTCAAGACGGTGCTCACGAATCCGTCGCTCCCGTTTGATCTCGCCGCCGCGCGAGCCGCCGGGAAGGTCACGGCCTCGGATATCGTGGTCTCCGTTCCCGATCTCAGCTCGGCGTTCGATTTCAGCCAGATCACCTTTGAAGACATCATTGCCGGCATCCACACGGGGATCGACTTTCTCAACGATTCGCTGGGTGATGAGCCGTTCTACAACACGGCGTTGCCGGTCATCAATCGCTCGTTGGCCGAGGTCTTCACGTTTGCCGACGACTTCGCCTCCAAGTTGGACGAGGCGGCGAAGAATTCCACAGATGAGATTCAGCAGGTCGAAGGGATCATCGAGAAGGCGTTGCACATCAATGACGACAACAGCCTTGATCCGCAGGACCAGAAGTTCTCGCTGCGGCTGAAGGGCAACACGCTCGACATGCACGTCCGGTTCGACGCCGTGTTTTCGGACATGTATCAATTCAATCTCGATCTCGGCACGTTGCTGCCGGATGTGAAAACGATTGGTGAATTGAGCGATCTGCTGGGAGGACGCGGCAACATCAAGTTGGATGCGTTCGTCAATCTGACGGTCGATGTCGGCATCAAATTCGGCGGAACCGGCGGCACGCAGATCTTCCTGTACGACTACCGACCCACGCGTGAGCTGACCACCACCGCAAGCGACACGCTGTTTGCGGCTCCTGGTTTCGCCAACGGCAGCAGCAACGTGACCGAGTCGATGTATCAGGCTCTGAAGTCACAGTTCGTCGCGGCGATCGCGGCAGCGAAAGTTGGTCAGCCCACCAACACGACGTTGAAGTCGATTCGCGCGAATGTCGTCAGCGCGATCGACACCTCGGTCGGAGCAAACGCCAACACCGATTCGGTGTTCGGAGCCGGTCAACTGTTGGGACGGCGACAAACCGCGCTCGTCGCTTTGCAGGATCGTTTGCAGACCGAACTCCGCGCAGAAATCAACATCGGCGTTGAAGTCATCTTGCTCGCGGCGGATCAAATCCAAGCGGCCAGTGCGACGGTGCTCAGTCAAGTTGATGCTTTCCAGAATGTGCAAATCACGCTCGACGTTCCGGTGTCAGCGGACAAAGCGACCGGCACGCACTTGTCACTGGGTGCTCGGATCATCGGCAAGGATCTTGAACTGGGCCTGCAAGCTGGCCCCATCAAGATCGGGGTCAAGGACGGCTACGCGGTCCTCGACGGTGACGGCAACCGGACCACCGACGACTACGCCACGTTCACGGTCGCGATCGACCAGAAGGCGGGAACGCCGAACGACGATGGCAAGTTCCACACGAATGAAAAACTTGGGGATAACGTTCAACTCGTGCTCACCGGAGGCTTCGATGTCAACTTGCCGGTGAAACTCGACATCAGTGGATTCACCTTCGCGTTGGCGAATCCGCTGCGAGTCCAAACCAATCCCGTCTATGCCGATCAAGGACTACGGCAGCTCTTCAATCAACTGAACAACCAGCCGCTGTCGATTCCGAGCCAGAAGGCTCTGACGTTTACCTACCCGGACTTCGAGTCTGAATTCAAACGGCTGGGGGGTGACTTCTCGATCCTGTCGCTGATCAACGATCCGTCGGTCGTGCTGGATGGCATCGACAATGGATTGGGTGCGGTGCAAGACGTCTTCGATAGCAGTATCGCGCAGGACATCCCGCTCATCGGTGACAAGTTGCATTCGGCGGCGCAGTTCCTGGGTGAGATGCGGACCGGCATCCTGAAGGATCTGCGTGCCAAGCTGAGCGGCAACGGCAAGCTGATCGATGTTGTGCAACACGCCTTGTTCGACGTCTTTGGTCCCGGCGGACTGGGCATCCTGCGAGACAACACGCACAACGGTTCGATCACGATCGATGACGTGGTGGTTGGCTGGTACGACAAGAACGGGCTATTCCTACAAACGTGGACGCAAGGTGGCAATCTGCCGACCGGCGCGGATGCGATTCAATTCAACGTTGGGCTGGGGGGCGTGATCTTCGGCGGCGGAGTCAGCATTCCGTTGAACGTCGATCTGCCCGGCTTCGCTCTGAATGTGAGCGGCGGCTTCGGATTGGAGTTGGGGTGGCAATATGACTTCGGCTTTGGCCTCTCCACCACCGACGGCTTCTATCTGACGACCAATGCTGACATGGCGACGCCAGAATTCCGCTTCGATGTCAAAGCCTACCTGACGGGAAGCCAATCCTCCGCCTACAAAGACGTGACGGAAGCGACCGCCTTTCAAGGTGAAGGGAAGCTGCTGTTTTTCAAAGTCACGCTTCACGATAACGACATCGACCCCAATAAGACTGGGTTTCAACCCAGCGGCGTGTACGGCGGCTTGACGGTGGACTACAGCGGCAACTCGCGAAACCGTTTCACCTACAATCGCCTGGTTTCCACGCCGCTCAGCAAGCTGTTCACGGTCAACTTTGGAGCTCATGCGCAGCTCGATATGGCGGCGACGCTCGAAGTCGATGGCGTGAAGGCGCTGCCGAAGCTGAAGGGTGATCTCAAGCTCGATTGGGGCTGGGATCTGAAGAACGGAGCCACCAAACCGATCGTTGCGATTGAACAGTTCCGCGTGGATGTCGGCTCATTCGTATCGGACTTCCTCAAGCCGATCGCGGACAAAATCCAAGACATTCTGGGCCCCTTCAAACCGCTTGTGAACGGGCTGACTGATCCCATTGCCGGACTCGACGCGATTCTGCCGGCGGGCACCGATCCAAATATGCTGGGGCTGATCAATCTGGTCCTGAAGCTCCAAGGCAAAGCTCAGATTGATCCCAGTTTCTTCAAAGCCGCGAGGGCTCTGCTGGACTTGGTCGATCAGGTCAACAGCATGCTGCATTCGTCGGGTGAAATCTATTTGGGAACTCTCAATGGGCTGGGGACGAAGGAGGCTAGTGCGAAGCCAGCCACCGATGCTGATTTGGCCGCGCTCCCTCCCGAACTCAGGGCGATCGCGTCACTCGATGCGCCTCCCGAAATCGTTTCCAAGCTCAACGAGATCAAAGACAAAGCGTCTGGCGGCTCCACGAAGACGACTCGATCAGGCTTCAAGACACTGGAATACATCAAGGACATCAACAACTGGTTGAAAATTCTGCAAGGTGGCGATGCCACGCTGTTCACCTATCAGATGCCGTTGCTCCAACTGAAAACGGGATTCGACGTGACCCTGGCGACGATCCTGATCGGACCGGTTCCCGTCTCGATCAAGGCGTTCGGCAAATTCGCCGCAACAGCCGATTTGTCGTTCGGTTACGACACCTACGGCATCCGCGAGGCCTTCAGCACTGGTAACCCACTGTATGCGTTTGATGGCTTCTTCGTCTCGGACTTCTCACTACCGACGTTCAAGAACGGCAAGATTGTCCCCGGCACCGGCGGCGTGGATATCCCGGAATTCACGCTCGACGTGACCGTTGGAGTCTCCGTGGCCATTGATATTGGGTTCGCGCAGGCGGGCCTCCAGGCAGGGATCGACCTGAACGCCACCATCGATTTGCAAGACATCGGCAAACCGGTGTTGAAGAAAGACGCTGCCGGAAATGTGCTGAGCTACAACATCGTCACCGACGGCAAGATCCACGCGACCGAAATCGCGGCGATGTTCAACTACGAAAATGGCGGCATCATCAACCTGTTCAACTTCGACGCGAAGCTCGATCTCTTCGCGGGGATCTTCGCCGACGTCTTCGGTGAGCGCATTCTCGACCTCGATCTCTTCCGCATTACCTTGTATGAGTTTGAGCACAAAGCGCCGTTCGTCGAACCAAAACTGGCGAAGCAAGTCGGTTCGACGTTGTATGTCAATGTGGGCTCCAAAGCCGCCGATCGAAAGTACTTCAACACCACCGACGGCGACGAGAAGGTCTATGTCACAGGCTCCGGCGGCACGGTCGGTGTCGAGTTCGACGGATGGTACGAAACGTACTCGGGCGTGACGAAAGTCGTCGCCGACATGGGGGACGGCAATGACCTGTTCGACGCCCACCTGTTGAAGGATGCCACCGTCGATGTGATGGGCGGAGCCGGCAACGACACGCTCTACGCGGGCAGTGCGGGCGGAACGCTCGATGGCGGTGAGGGGGACGACAAACTCGTCGGCAACACCGGCGAGGACACGCTGCTCGGCGACAAGGGTGACGATACGCTCGAC
>JAYUFI010000172.1:0-6809 GCA_043738805.1 Planctomycetaceae bacterium
ACATACGTGTCGCGGTCTTTCGTCTGACGCCACAACTCTTCGATTGCGGCTTGCGGGTAGATGAGTTCGTTCTGCTGCTCTTTGTAGGCCAGCGGGAACTTTGCTTTCCAGTCGGCGCACTGCTTAACCCAGTCCTCAATCTGTGGCAGATCGGCGTCGGTGAGCGCGGTGTTGAGCTGTACCAGCACGTCCTTGATACTGGCCACGATCGGAATGTGGGCCTCTTTGTTCTTGTGGATTTCGGACGGGTCGATGTCCACATGCACGATCTTGCCGTGCTTGGCGAACTCTTCCAATTTCCCCGTGACGCGGTCATCGAATCGCACGCCGAACGCGAGCAGCAAGTCAGCCTCGTTGACCGCGTAGTTGGCATACACGGTTCCGTGCATCCCCAACATGTGCAGCGATTGCGGGTCTTCGCCAGGGAACGCGCCCAAACCCATCACGGTCATCGCGACAGGAATTTTGGTTCGCTTGGCGAATGCCGTCAGCTCCGCAGCCGCATCGGAATTGATCACGCCGCCGCCGACGTACAGGATCGGACGCTTGGCGTGCTTGACTGCCGCAATGACTTGCTTGATCTGCTCCAGAGCGGCCACGCGGCGTTCCGGGTGGTAGCTTGGCAAGTGCATCGGCGGATTCCAGTCGATCTCTCCTTCGAGCACCGCGATCTGAATGTTGCGTGGGAAGTCAACGAGCACCGGTCCCGGCCGACCAGTCTTCGCGAGGTAGAACGCTTCGTTGACGATGCGCGGGATATCGCGAATCGCTTGTTGAACGTCTTCCGGTTCGCGCCAGTCTTTGGCCGTGATCATGTAGTAGTGCTTGGTGATCGCGCGGCAAATTTCGACGATCGGCGTTTCTTGGAACGCATCGGTGCCGATCACCTTTTGCTGGACTTGACCAGTGATCGCCACAAGCGGGATCGAATCCATTTTCGCATCGGCGATCGCGGTCACGAGGTTCGTCGCACCGGGGCCGCTGGTCGCCATGCACAGGCCGACTTTGTTCGTCGTTCGCGAGACTCCCTGAGCGGCGAACCCGCCACCTTGCTCGTGCCGAGGTAGAATCGTGCGAATGTCTTCCGACCGTCGCAGCAACGCTTGATGCAACGGCATGGAAGCTCCACCCGGATAGGCGAAGATCGTGTTGCCACCGTTGCGGACCAAAGCTTCGACCAGCACGTCGGCTCCATTCATCGGCTTCTTCTCGGATTTTTGGGGAGCAACATTCGGTGCGGTGGAGGATGCTGTGGCCACGATCGGGTTCCTTAGATTGAGCCGATTCCAAACGACGTATTCGAGGCAAGAGAGCGCACGCCTCCGCCTCGCCAAAATGAGTCGCGGGAGTGTATCGGCACGTTTCGGGGCTGACGAGTGGCGAGTCTGACGCGGCCACATTTTCCGAGAGACCGAGCGATGCAATCGGAAGAATGAACAGTCTTGATGCAATTCGGCATCACTTGGTCCGCGCGGAGCGTTGGGATTTCGTGACCCTGCGGCCCAACGAGTCTCAGGAAAATTGGTTCGAAGTTGGCCTCATCAGTTTCCAAGGCTCAAACCGCAGCTAGACTTGGCAACTTGTGGCGATTGTGTCGGTCGGGCAAATTGCTTTGATCGACTCGCCGGGTCGGCACTCCGGGAACTCCCGAAGCATCCTTTCGTTGTCCCCAAGACGGTGAGTGGGAAGGTCCGCAAATGAAATTCATTGATTGGCTCGATTGGCGACGTGGTTGGTCAGGGATCGCGAGTGTGATGCTGGCGATCGTTGTCGCGGGTAGTGTGGAAGTGCGAGCACAAGCTCCCGATTTCCCGCCGGCGGCCGATGTGCTGAAGGACTACAAAAAGGTCGCTCCGCCGGAAGGCGACACGGCACTCTACAACCTTTATGTCCGGGCGAAGGACTCGCACGTTTTAGCGGAGTTGCCGCGCGACTATTTGCAGCAGAAGTATTTCATGGCAATGACCGTCGCGAGCGGCGATCAGTATGCCGGTCTGCAATCGGGCGATCGAGTCGTCTATTGGCGACGTTACGACAAGCGACTCGCGTTGATGGACCCGAACATCACGATTCGTTCGGGCGGCGATCCAGAATCGCAAAGCTCGGTGAATCGGCTCTTCACAGATCGACTCATCACCGAAGTGCCGATTGTCACGATGAGCTCTGAAGGTTCGCCGATCGTGGACTTCAACCAACTCCTCGTGATGCAGTCGGGAATCTTCTTCGGCAGCGGTCGCGGCGGAGCAGGTGGCATTCGCAATCCCGGTCTCGTCACGGTGAAGAAGGCGAAAGTCTTCAGCAAGAATGTCGAGGTTGCGTTTGAAGTCCCGACTGGTGGCGGACAGTTGCAGACGTTGCACTACTCAATCAGCGAGATCACGCCGAACACTCAGTATCAGCCACGTAAGGCAGACGAACGGATCGGTTACTTCACCACGAGCTACGCTGACTACGGCAAGTACCTCACCGATGAAACGAAGATTCGCTTCATCAATCGCTGGCATCTTGTAAAACGCGATCCGTCGCTGAAGCTCAGCCCGCCGGTCACTCCGATCACGTTCATCATCGAGCATACGACGCCGGTTCGTTACCGCCGTTGGATCAAAGAAGGGACGTTGTACTGGAACAAGGCGTTCGAGAAGGTCGGCATCATCGACGCGATCGTGGTGCTGCAACAGGACGCTCAGACTCGACAGTACATGGACCGCGATCCGGAAGATGTCCGCTGGAACTTCATCCGTTGGTTGAACAACAACATTGGGACGGCGATCGGCCCCAGTCGCGTGAATCCGTGGACGGGCGAAATCCTCGATGCGGACATCATTCTGACCGATGGTTGGATTCGGCACTTCAACAAGCAGTTCAACGAGATTCTGCCATCGATTGCGATGGAAGGTTTCGATGCCGACACGCTGTCGTGGCTGGCTCGCAACCCAAAGTGGGATCCGCGAGTTCGCTTGGCCGCTCCGTCACAACGGAGTTTCTTGGCTTCACAAATTCAACGTGATGCTGCAACGCAGTTCGCCGGACATCCGATGAGCCGCGTCAACACGCCAATGTTGGGCGACGATCCGTTCGACGGACTCACCGGTCGCACGAGCCAAGTCAACGGCATGTGCCTCGCTTCCGAAGGGAAAGGCGTTGATCTCGCGCTGGCTCGCATGGCGTTTGAGCTGGATGCGGCACAGATCAATGAACAACAGCCAGGCGCTCCCGTCGTTCCTGAAGAGACGAAACTCGACGGCATGCCGGAGTCGTTTATCGGCCCGTTGCTCGCGGAATTGGTGGCTCACGAAGTGGGACACACGCTCGGTCTGCGACACAACTTTAAGGCGTCGAGCGTTTACACGCTCGCTCAAATCAATAGCGACGAAATCAAAGGAAAGAAGCCGCACTGTGGGTCGGTGATGGATTACACGCCGATCAACATGCACGTCCCAGCCGATCCGAACAACAAGTTCCAAGGGGACTATACGTTGGCCAGTATCGGCCCCTACGACATGTGGGCGATCGAGTACGGCTACACGTTCTCCGGCGATCTCAAGCCGATCCTCGACCGCGTGGCTGAGCCGGAATTGGCTTACGCAACCGATGAAGACACGGTCGGCCCAGACCCGCTGGCTCGACGTTATGACTTCAGCAAGAACCCGCTGGATTACGCTCAAAATCAAACGCGGCTGATTCAGCGACATCGCGAGAAGATCATCGACAAATTCGTCAAAGACGGGCAGTCGTGGTCGAAGGCGCGATACGGTTACGAACTCACCTTCAACATGCAGATGCAAGCCACCAGCATGATGGCCAACTGGCTCGGCGGTGCGTTCATCAATCGTGATCGCAAAGGTGACAAGAACGGTCGCGCACCGATCGAACCGGTTCCCGCCGCGATGCAACGTGAAGCATTGAAGTTCGTCATCGGGAATGCGTTTGAGGATAGCGCGTTCGGTTTGACTCCCGCATTGCTCGCGAGAATGACGCGCGACAAGTGGATCGAGAACGACCGCATGGACATCGAAGATGCGACGTACCCGATCAACGATCGGATCGCCGCGTTCCAAGCGTCGGTCATGACTTCGTTGTTGCGACCAACGGCACTCCGCCGCATCTACGACAACGAACTCACGATCCCTGCGGATCAAGACGCGGTCACTCTGCCCGAAGTTCTGGCCAGCATCACCGCCAACGTTTGGCGTGAAGCAGACAAAAACCCGGACAAGCCGTTCACGCCGCGAGTCCCCATGATCAGCAGCCTGCGTCGCAACTTGCAGCAAGAGCATCTCGATCGCCTGATCGAGTTGACGCTTCCGGCGAAGTTCATCGACACCGAAGCGAGCAAGGCAATCGCCAACCTCGCGCTCGTGGAAGTGAAGAAGATTCAGGCCAATGTCGAGCGCATCCTCAAGGAAGCGCCCGGCAACCTCGATCCGTATACGGCGTCTCACTTGCAGAAGGTACAAACGCAGATCACCAAAGCACTCAACGCCGAGTACATCTACAACGCGAACGCCATCGGCGGTGGCGGCGGCGGGTTCATCCTCTTGTTCCAACCGACTCCGGAAAATTCGCAACCAGGAACGACACCGGCGACCGAGCCAACGATCATCCCAATCCCGGTTCCGATGACGCCAGAAAAATAGAAACCGTCTCATCGGTTTCTCGGCAACAAACAAAAAAGCCACAGGCCACCAGCTTGTGGCTTTTTTTGTGAAGTCAGGTCGAACTTTGCTCCGCAAATCGTAGCGAGGCGAAGCCGCAGGTACGTAGCCGTCACCGCTCCGCGTGACGAGCCGATTGCTCGCCATGCACAGTGAAATGACCGGCTCGTTAAGACCGTTGAAGAGCCGATCGTGTTATGGCTTCGCATCGCCGAGTGCCTGATATCCGGACAGACCTTGGCATGGATTCCAGTGGATGTGGGCAAAGCCGAGGACCGTTCCAGTGGCTTCGGCGAGATCGACTTTGGCGATTTGGAACTCGTTGATCGCGGCGATTTCGGCGGCCTGCACGTCAGCGAGATTTGAGAGCACGAGGAAGACTTCGGTGCTCGTTCGCTCGCCGGCGGAATTGAGTCGCGCTTCGGCTTCGTAAGTTTTGCGAGACGCTTCGGTCGCGAGATGAGTCGCCTGGACACGTCGCCAATTCTGTTCGACTTTGTCGATCGCGTTAAGCACTTGCTGCTCGATCGCGACGGTTTGTTGTTGCTGACGAACTTGCAACAGCCAGTAGTTCAACTCGGCCTGCCGCACGCGAGCTTGCGCGCTGATGTTGCCGGACAGCGGAACTTGCAACGTCAGGCCGACCAAGCCGTCGCCATGTTTGCCGCGACCGAGGTCTTCCAGCGAGCCGCCCAAATCCTTATCTAAGCCCAAGCCTTTGAAGTGAGCCAAGAGGTCCAATTTGGGAAGCTGACTGTTGCGCTGAACTTCTTGTGTGATCCAGTTCTGGAAAACTTCCAAGCGGATTTGCAGCAACTCCATGCGATTGTCGATCGCGGCTTGCGTCACCGACGGACGATCAAACTTCAGCGCGGACGGATTCGGTTCCGTGAGCGGAGTCAGCAATGTCGGGCCGTTCACCGGCAAGTCCGCTTTCTGCATGATCCGTTTGAGTTCGCGCCCGGCGATGCGCACGTCGGTCTCGGCTGAAATCACCGGGTTGTCGCGTGAGAGCGAACCTGATTCGGCTCGGATGATTTCGACTGCGGGTAACAATTCCGCTTCGACAATTCTCTTCGCGTTATCAACCTGCTTGACCGCGAGTTCTTTTTGCTGGCGAGCAATCTCCAACAGCTTGTGAGCGGACCACAGGTTCCAATAAGCCCGTTCGACTTCCGCCGCGACGGAGATCGCTTTCAGCTTCGCGTTCGCACTCGCAATCCCTTGAGAGAGACACGCAATTTGAATCGGAGCCGTGTTGACGTTGTAGCCAAAGTTGCGCAACAGCGGTTGAGTGAGCGACAGGCCCGCACCGGACTTCACCTGCGTTGAGTTCAATGCCGCGTGTGGTTCGTTGCGGTTGAAGTCGTAACCGAATTGCAATTGCCCGCCGCTCGTCAGTGGAACGTTGACGCCCGGAGACACAACGTTGTAGGTCGTGTCGGGAGGCGTCTGCGGATCGTCTTGTCGTTGCCACGAAGAGCCGAGTTGAAACGTCTTTTCAAACGCCCCGCGTTCTTCCGAAACGACTTGCTCAGCAAGCGCGGGGCTGACCAATTCGACACGCAAGTCGAGGTTCCCGCTGATGGCCGCTAGCCGCGCATCGTCCAGCTTGATCTCCAGTTGCTCGAATGCGGCATTTCCAACGGGCTTTGAATCCGCTTTCAACGCAGGCCGATCGCCAGCGGGCAGAGTTGCGTCATCGGGGTTCGGCGGGACGTCTGTCTGATTGAGATACGCCGGGTCCAGGCCGTTGATCTGAGTGAGATGATCTTGAACCGTTTGATTCGCCACCGAAGCGGGACATGGCACCCACGGCAGACGACACCCCGACAACGGCGCAGCAGCGAACGCCACGGCCAGCAAATGCAGGCAGGCCGTACGAATCGAGAACGAGTTCGTCGGTGGTTGAGACATGAGATACCGATTGTGTCGGCCAGGCGGCTTGGGCGGCTTGAGCAAAACACGCCTGACTTTGCTGATTCCCCAGACTGTCAGAATAAGAGCGGTCAAATAATCTTTGCCGAACGTAATCTCGCTCAAGTTTTCCTATTTCCTCAGCGAGCGACGATCGCGAGCTGAGAATTGACGACCCCAGCAGCGTGACGTACTTGTGAGAACTTCTTGGTGAGCCGGGCGGCGTCAGCCCCCGGA
>JAYUFI010000173.1:0-6801 GCA_043738805.1 Planctomycetaceae bacterium
AGCGCGCTGCATAGCTTTCCCCAGATCAATTGCCGAGGACTGAGCGACGTGATGCTGAGCATTTCGAGCGTGGTTTGATCACGCTCATTCAACAGGCCGCGATACGCCGTGTAAGGCACAACGGCAAAGATCGCGAGGGCGAGCACGTCATAGTAGAAGACGAAAAACGCTCGCCCAGCAGAACCGAACTCAAGCGACTCTCCCGCACCCAGCACACCGAAAACTGAGATCAGCCACGAGGCAATCAGCATCAACAAGAACGTGACGATGAATTGTCGGCTCTTGAGTGCTTGCCGCGTTTCTTTGATGAGGATTGGATTGAGCCAATCTCCCGCTCGCTCCAAGAGATCGACCTTTTCGGTGGCAAGACTCATCGTGATGGCCTTTGCGTGAAAAACGAGACGAGGGCAAATCCCTGGCCGGAGTTGGCCGCCCGCTAGCACGACGCGCAAATGACTGGTTCGAGATTTGGGCGAGTGACTCCGCACCACTCGCTTGCGCGTCGTGCTAAAAATGCGATCCGATTTACGTCGCCGCGTTCACGGATCGCAGACTTCCCGCGAGATAGGCGGCTGCGATCGCTCGCGGAACTTCGGCTTCGGCGAGGACGACTTTTGCGCGATTTTCGGCGGTAAGGGCTCGGTTCTGTTGCTCGGTGGCGACCGCTTTCGCGCGACGCTCTTCGGCTTTCGCTCGTGCCACGCGCATGTCCGCTTCCGCTTGATCGGCCTGCAAACGAGCACCAACGTTTTCACCGACATCGATGTCCGCAATGTCGATCGACACGATTTCAAACGCCGTCTGAGCGTCGAGTCCTTTCGCCAACACGGCGTGAGCAATCAGCGTCGGGTTTTCGAGCACATCGAGATGGGTGTCCGAAGATCCGATCGCCGACACAATTCCTTCACCCACGCGAGCAATGACCGTCTCTTCCGTCGCTCCGCCAATCAATTGAGCCAAGTTAGTTCGCACCGTCACGCGTGCACGCACCTTAAGTTGAATGCCATTCTTCGCGACACCGTCCAGCGTTTGTCGTCCCGTTCGCTTGCTGTCAGGACAGTCGATGACCTTCGGATTCACGCTCGTCTGCACGGCCTCCAAAACATTGCGACCAGCGAGGTCAATCGCAGCCGCAGTGTCCCAGTTCAGATCAATCTTCGCTCGGTGAGCAGCGATCAACGCTTGCACACAACGACGGACGTTGCCCCCCGCGAGGAAGTGCGCTTCGAGACCCTGATTGGTCACATCGGTCAAACCCGCTTGCACCGACATGATCTTCGCATCGACGATGATCTGCGGATTCACCTTCCGCAGTTTCATGAACATCAAACTGATCAAGCTGATTTGAGCCCGCGTCACGAACGCTCGCAGCCACAGATTGAAGAACATCAAAAACATCACACCGAAAGCCGCCGCAATCACGACTCCGGCGATGATTGCGCCTGTTAAAAGCAATTGAGTGAGGTCGTTGTTTTTCAGAATTTGACCGAGCAACGCAAACGAAATTGATTGGGCCATGACAACTCCCAGCAAGCGGGGCACGGTGACGAAAGGAATTTGCGAACCAACAGGGGTTCGAGGTAGGCGGCATTGTAGACCTGTGCCACTTTGATGCAACTTGGCTGCGGTCTTGTGGTCTACTCAACAGTCATCAAATGACAGAAGCCCGACTTTTCAACAAAGCCGGGCTTCTGGTGTTTCAGACTGATTCAGCCGATTCGACTTAGACCATGTCCTTCAGAGCCTTCATCGGGCGAACCTTAACAACGTTCTTGGCCGGCTTGGCCGGGCGATCCATCAACTCACCTGGCTTGAAGGGATTCGGCACACCCTTTTGAGCCTTGGTGGCTGGCTTGCTAATGCGGACGATCTTCAGAAGACCAGGAATCGCGATGAGTCCTGGACCCTTCTTACCGATCTGAGCACCAATCAGGTTGGTCAGCGACTCAAGCACTGCCGAAACCTGCTTACGGTTCAGCTCCGTGTCTTCAGCCAGCTTGTTGAGGATCTCGGACTTGGAAATGGACTTTGCAGCTTTTTCCGCCATGTGACTCCCTTTCTTGAACGGTCAGCGGGACGAACAGATAACCGGGTCACGGAACGTTTCTTGGTGTTTGTGCCCGACGTGAAATACTCAACTTTTCGCGAAGAATCCCGCGAAGAGGGTCGGAAATTAACGGTGCCTATCCACGAAATCAACCAAGGTATGCCGACAGTTTTGCTATTTTTGCCGAGAAAATTGCAACGTTCTTTTGAGAGACCCACGGCATCGAGCGATGACACTCAACGCTTCGATGATGCGAAGCCGGTCGCTTCAACGGCAGTCAATCGTTGAAACGTCAACGTCTGCGCTGTCTCTGGATCGCTGATTGTGATTTCCAATTGGGCCACGCCGAACGGAATCTCCTCGCACAACCACAAGTCGCAACGATATCGCAAAGGATGATCGGCATGTTGCGGTTGAAACAACGTCTGAGCGGCCGCTCGCTGACATCGAAAGGCTTTGTCCGGTCGCAGCGCTGTCTTGAGATAACGGATGTGTCCCGGATGAAACTCAACTGCTTGAGGCAGTCCTGTGACGAGGCGTTGCAGCGCGATCAACTCCTCTCGCTGCAACGGCGTTGTCGTCGATGATCGTAGGAACTCCGAAGATTTTTTCCCGGCGTTGAATGCTGCGGCATTTACTGAAATAGTCGCCGAGCGTTCTTTTGCATTCGTGTTGTGAACGTTCCAAATGAACTGGAGGCTTTGAGCTCCGTCGTGTGAGTCGTCCGCGTTTTGGCCGGTCATCAATGTCAGGTCGGACTCGCCGATGTTTGATTTCGTGGCTGACGAGCTCATGTCGAGCAGGCTCGATCCCGTGCCTGCAAACTTCACGAACGATTCGCCTTTTACGTTCGGATCACCGAGCTGCGGGAACCATGACCACAGCTTGTGCTCGAAGGCGAACGCCGGAGCGGGTTCGCTGTAATTGATCCAGCCCCAACGTTCCATCAGCGTGAAGAGCCACGGATGTTGCCACGGATTTCCCCCCGAAATGCTGGCCGACGCGATCGACGCGATGAGCAATCCGGTCGCGAGACATCGAAACCAACGGCGCGAGCCCCACGCATCCAAGACCGGGATCATCGCGATCAACCACAACGGCGTGAGCCACAGCATCCAGCGCAGCGCAACGCTGTTGCCTCCGTAATTGTAGTTCTCCGTTTTCGACAGATAGAAGCCGAGCACAATCACCGTCATCATCGCTCCGACAACGAGCATTGTCCGTTGCCGACATTCTTCCCAGAGGTGCCAGCGAGCCCAGCCAATCAACGTCAACAAGAAGACTGGCGTCAGCGACAACAGGCCGTGATGTCCGACCGTGCAATGCACGAAATACATCAGCGGCGAATCGAGGTTGCGATCAAGCCCTTGCGGGTGCGACCAATAGCTCGGAATCCCTGCGTACTCGTAAACGTATTTCGCACTGCCGTAGCTCGAATAAAACGGCATCGCCCCGCCAGTCGCGAGCCAATTCGTGACGGCGAACGCGGCCAGCGGAATCAGCGCTGCGGGGACAAACGCGAGCAAAGTGCGACGAGCATCTGTCTTCAACAACAACGCTCCGAAGACCACGACCAGCAACGCAGCCGGCAGCTCAAAACAAAACGTGAAGCCCGCAAAGAAACCGGCGATGATGAAGAATCGCTTTCGTCGCTCGCCGTCATCGAGGATTCGCAACGCGGCAAACATCGTGATCAGTGTGCAAACTGCTGCTGGAAAATGATTGTTGAGCGATGACGAAAACGGCCCCAGCAAGGTTCCCCAACAGGCGACCGTCAGCACGAACAACTTACTGGCATCGCGCTGCGCATTCCGTTCGACCAACATCCCTATCAAGATCAACGAGAGAACTCGCGGCAGCCAATTGATGATCAGCAGAATCAACCGTGAGACCTCAGTCGTGTCGTGATCGAGGTTCCAACCGGTCACTCGCTTCACGCCCCAATACACGCCCGCAACCAACGTGCTTTGCAACGGTGGCTTCGACGAATAGAAGTGCCCTTCATGTCGCACTTTGTCGATCGTGCCCCAACCGGGCCGAGCGTCGATCTCATCAATCTGAAACGTC
Source organism: Planctomycetaceae bacterium (assembly GCA_043738805.1). Classification (GTDB taxonomy): domain Bacteria; phylum Planctomycetota; class Planctomycetia; order Planctomycetales; family Planctomycetaceae; genus SXKJ01. The sequence goes on from JAYUFI010000173.1 coordinate 4,115, forward strand.
CCGCGTTCGACCAGCGACCAAACTGTCGCCCAACGCGACCGATCATTAGCGCTCTGCAACGGCTGCGAGTTCAGAATTTGCACAAACGACATGACCGAAGCCGAGACCACGATTAACCACATCGCCCATCGCCGCACTTCGCGGGTTTGGTCGACATCATCATGCGAAGAGTTCATGCGCGATTCCGTCACGGCAGCTTGATCCTGATTTCATCACCAAAGTGGACGACTCACTCCGTGTTTTCCGTGCAATCCGTGTCCAATGCTCTTCACCAGCGACGAGATATTGGACACGGATTGCACGGAAGAGACGGAGACGAACTGAGACATTGAAGAACGGGGACGTATAAGTTCTCGCTCCTAGATAGCCCACGCGATTCTTGAATTCAATCAACGATCAATGACCTTCGCGTTTAGCCGCCTCCGTTGTCTTTTGAGGTAAAAAAGAACCTGTTGACCGTTTTTGTTTGTTTGAATTACGGTCCCGATGAATTTCTCCCCATCCTCGTTTCCCCTCTCAGCCGTCGAATGACTTTCTGTTTCTACGGCGACGACCTTCCCCAAAACTTGATCACCGAGTTTTCACGCCGGACTGAGCCTCAAGTCATCGTCGGCTGGTGAATTGTGCGAGCCGTTTTTAGCACACTCACCAGCGAATCCTATTTTCAAACTTTCGTGACGGAGCACGATCACCATGTGCGGAATTGTTGGTTACGTCGGCTTTAAGCAAGCGTCGGATATTCTGCTCGAAGGTCTGCGACGACTGGAGTATCGCGGCTACGACAGCGCCGGGATCGCAGTCTCTGACGCGGGCGAAATTGCGATTCGCAAGAAGGCGGGGCGAGTTCAAGAACTCGGCAAGCTCGTCGAACGAAACCCGGTTCACGGGACGATCGGCATTGGGCACACGCGCTGGGCCACGCATGGAGTACCGAGCGATATCAATTCGCATCCGCACGTTGGCGGCAACGGTGAAGTGGTTGTCGTTCACAACGGCGTGATTGAAAACTACACCGTGCTGAAGAACCAGTTGCAAGCGCTGGGTTACGTCTTTCGCAGCAGCACGGACACAGAAGTCGCCGCGCATTTGATCGCTCATGAGTTGAGTGAACTCATCAAGTTGGGCGACGATCCGGAAGATCCGAAGACGGCAATCAAAGCGGTCGAGGTGGCGATCAAGCAGTTCAAAGGGACGTATGGGATCGGAGTCCTGTTCCGCGATTTCTCGGACATGATGGTTGCCGCGCGATTAGGGAGTCCGTTGGTCGTCGGCATGGGGAAGGGTGAATTCTTCCTCGCCAGTGATGCCAGTCCGTTGAGCGGGCACACTCAGGAAGTGGTTTATCTCTCCGATCACGAGATGGCAGTGCTCACGCCGCAAGGCATGGAGCTGCATCATCGCGACACGGGAATGCACGCCCCAAACGTGCAAGTCCTGCAACAGACGTCGCAAGAGTCGGACTTGAACGGCTTCGAGCATTACATGCTCAAGGAAATTTATGAGCAGCCAGAGACGATCGAAAACGCGATGCGCGGTCGTCTCGATGAAGACGAAGCGACCGCCAAGTTCGGCGGTTTGAATCTGACGCCGCAACAGCTTCGACGCATCGACCGGATCGTGTTGACCGGTTGTGGCACGAGTTGGCACGCGGGACTTGTTGGCGAATATCTCATTGAAGAGTTTGCTCGAATCCCGACTGAAGTCGAATATGCGAGCGAACTCCGTTATCGCAATCCGCCGCTCTCGACGACGACGATGGTCTTCGCGATCACTCAAAGCGGTGAGACCGCCGACACGCTCGCCGCGATGCGCGAATGCAAACGCAAAGGACATCCGACGCTCGCGATTTGCAACGTGGTCGGCTCGTCAATCGCTCGTGAAGCGGACGGCGGCATCTTCTTGCACGCGGGACCGGAAATCGGCGTCGCTTCGACGAAGGCGTTCACGTCACAGGTCACTGTGCTGACGCTGTTGGCGTTGTACCTCGGACGACTGCGGAACATGTCGTATCCGGCGGGGTCTCGCATCATCTCGCACTTGCAGGCGATGCCCGACGCGATTCGCAAAACGTTGGAATGTCACGAGCAAGTCAAAGAGGTCGCTCAGCGATTCTGTGACAACGAAAACTTTCTTTATCTCGGCCGCTTGTACAACTTCCCGGTCGCGCTCGAAGGGGCGTTGAAGCTCAAGGAGATCAGCTACATCCACGCCGAAGGTTATCCGGCGGCGGAAATGAAGCATGGTCCGATTGCTCTGGTCGATGAGCGAACTCCGAGCGTCTTCATCGCTCCGCGCGGGCACATCTATCCGAAGGTGATGAGCAACCTCGAAGAGATCAAAGCACGCAAAGGTCCGATTATCGCGATCGCCTGCGAGGGGGACGCGAAGATCGACCAGATGGCGGACGAAGTGATTTACATTCCGTACGTCGAGGAATATTTGCAGCCGCTCGTCTGTTCGATCCCGTTGCAATTGCTCGCGTATGAGATCGCGGTTCTGCGCGGGTGCAACGTTGACCGGCCGAGAAATCTGGCCAAGAGTGTCACGGTGGAATAGCTGACTCACTCATAGGGATCGGTTTTCAATGCAACGGTGCAAAGAACGCGAAGGATCGCCAAGAATTCATTTCTCATGATCATTTGCGAGAAGACTTTAGAAATGGCCGCCTTCTGATTTCTTTGCGGCTC
>JAYUFI010000174.1:0-18025 GCA_043738805.1 Planctomycetaceae bacterium
CGCTCCGGGCGTCAACTCAATGGCAGAGTCATCGTCCGCGAACCGCAATCGAGCGGCTCCAGTCAACAAGACGATGAGTTCGTGCTGCTCTTGGTCGTACCAAAATCCCTCCGGCGAGCAATGACCTCGCGACACGATCCGTTCGATGTGCAGGCCGGATTGGCTGAGAATTGTCTGAAACAACTCGTCGGTAATTTGAGCGGGGATGTCGGCAAATAAATTGGCGAGCCCCAGCGCTTGTTCATGATTCAATTTCAGGCTCCGATGTGTTGAATCGTTTCTACTCTGGCCGCAATGGAAGCAACACTGCAAACTCGCGCAAGTTCGGCAATCACTGAGCGAGGTTCATCAATGACACTCAAAGCCTGTCACCGCTGTGGACTGATTCATGAACTCCCCTTTTTAGATTTGGGACAGACTTCCGTTTGCACGCGCTGTCAAGCGGTCATCTGCGGAGCCGTGAGCGGGCAACAGGCTGCGGCTCGGACGGCGGCGTTGGCTCTCGCCGCGTTGATCTTGTTTTGGCCGGCAGTGTTGTTGCCGATCATTGAAGTCGAGCGGCTGGGGCATCGTCACGCTTCGAGCTTACTGTTCGGCACACTGGAAATGTTGCAGCACGGAAACTGGTTTGTCGGCTCGATCGTGCTCGTGTTTTCGATTGTGTTTCCATTGGCAAAGTTGGTGCTGTTGCTCGAACTGTGCTTGTTGGGCGTGCTGCATCGGCGACACAAAGCGACGACGTTTCGGTTCGTCGAATCAATGGGCCGCTGGAGCATGATGGATGTTTTGTTGCTGGCATTCTTGGTGATGCTTGTGAAGCTCGGCAGCTTAGTGGAATTTCATTTCGGCCCCGCAGTCGTGGCCTTTGTGATGTGCGTCGTGCTGAGCATGTTGGCCTCGCTTTGCTTTGATCCTCACGCCATTTGGGAAGACTTATGAGTTCCAACGTACCGAGTCCCAATGCTTCGCCGCCCAACGCAGTAAATGCACCTGCCGTTCCGACGTTGGGTTCGTTTCCGACCGCCGTCGTTGTCCCAGCGACAGTTTCACGACTCGCCACTCGATTGTGGTGGATTGTGTTGTTGAGCGTCATTGTGGCCGCTGCGTTGGTAGTTAGTTCGCTGAAAGAACGCGGGCCGGAAATCGTGATTCAGTTTGCCGAAGGGCACGGTCTCAAACCGGGGGACGTGTTGCGTTATCGAGGGATCGCGGTCGGTGAAGTCAGCGAAGTGTTGTTGAAGCCTGACCTCAGCGCGGTTGTGGTGAAGGTGCAGTTGGAACCGAAGGCCGCTCATGTCGCTCGTCGGGGGAGTCAGTTCTGGATCGAGCGACCGCGCGTCAGCTTGGCTCGCGTGAGTGGTCTGGAGACGGTGCTGGGCGCGAAGTTCGTCAGCGTTTCACCGGGGCCAGCGAATGGGCCGAGTGCCGTGGAGTTCATTGGTGTCGAAACACCGCCGACGATGTCCGAGCCGGACTTTGTCGAAGTGATGATTCGTTTCCGAGAAGGTCACGGGTTGCAAATCGGTGACCCGGTACGGCATCGCGGGATCGCGGTCGGCGAAGTGACTGCGGTCGATTTGAATCACGACCTCTCGGCAGTCTCGGTGCGTGTGCGGCTTAGTGGCGAGTCGCATCATCTGGCTCGCGAGGGGACACAGTTCTGGGTCGAGCGGCCTCGGCTGAGCATGGTCGAGGTGCGTGGGCTCGATACGTTGGTCGGCGGGCGCTACGTCGCCGTCATGCCCGGTCCGAGTGACGCGAAATCGCGAGAGGACTTCGATGGCTTAGACGTCGCGCCGGTGGCCGAGCTCCCGCCGGGGGCACTCGAAGTGGTCTTGCACGCACCGCAACGCTGGGGCATTGATGCCGGTGTGCCGGTGACGTATCGCGGATTGAAGGTCGGACAAGTCCTCTCGGTCGGCTTGTCGTCGGACGGCACGAGCATCGAAGCGAGAGCGTTCATTGAGGCGCGGTATCGGCTGCTCGTCCGTCAGAACAGCGTCTTCTGGAGCACCAGCGGCATCGACCTGAATGTCGGCTTCAAAGGTTTTCAGCTCAGTGCCGACACGTTGGCCACGATCGCTCAAGGGGGAGTCGCGTTCGCGACGCCGGTGGATCTCGGAGCCGCGGCCAACACCGGTCAGCGCTTCTCATTCGTGAAGTCAGCTCAAGAAGAATGGTTGACCTGGCAACCACGCATCGCCGCCGCCGAGGCTCGTATGCCGAACAACGGGCTCCGACCAGTTCCGCAACGAGGCGTCGTCCGCTGGGACGAGAAGTCGTTCGGATTCCGTCGTCAGCGAGAACGCTCCGGTTGGTTACTGTTGCTCGCGGACGGACAGTTGCTAGGCCCCGCCGATGTCCTGCTCCCTTCCGAGAATGCGTTGAGTGCAATCACGCTCGAACTGGCGGGCGAAAAAATCACGTTGGAGGCCGAACGCTGCGAACGCATCGGATTGCTGGCGAAGTATCGCTTGGGTCAAGCTCTCGCCGGTGGCAACACGCTCACTCCGTGGCCGACAAAACGTTTGCGACACGGGACCGAACCCGAAGATTGTTTGGTCGTCGCGGATGCTCAAACCGAACCGCTACCGATTGCCGCCAGCAGCCTGCTCGGGAAAGAGTCTTCGTGGGAACTCCGTTCCCCCGCCGGCCTCAGTCCGGCATGGCACGGAGCGACAGTGGTCGCGGTCAAAGACGGACAACTCGTGGGCCTGCTGTTGTTCGACAACAGCAAGGCTCAGATCGCGCTGATCAGTGACGTAAAAGACTGATTCTTCGGAGCGATGTGGGGCACGTTTCCAACGTGCCAGAAACGAGCACGATGAAATCGTGCTCCACAAAACTCACCGCTAACGGATTCTTCGCGGGAAGACAAATCGGCCAATCTGCGCTTCGCCAGGCGGTGTCGCAGTTTGTATTCTCCGCCCCGATCGTTTGCCGTTCTCGCACCGCCACGTGAGCGATGCCCCCGCTGAGTGTCCTCGGAGTGTCACAATGAAGTTTCGGTTTCCCATCGTCATCATCGACGAGGATTTTCGGTCGGAGAACACATCGGGGTCGGGCATTCGAGCGTTGGCGGAAGCGATCGAACGTGAGGGGATGGAAGTCCTCGGCGTGACCAGCTACGGCGATCTGTCGCAGTTCGCTCAGCAGCAAAGCCGGGCATCCGCCTTCATCCTGTCGATCGACGATGAGGAATTTACGCCGGGTCCGGAACTCGATCCCGCGATGGTGAATCTGCGAGCGTTCATTGAAGAGATTCGCCGCAAGAATGCTGAGATCCCGATCTATCTTTACGGCGAGACGCGCACCTCGCGGCATATCCCCAACGACATTCTGCGCGAACTGCACGGCTTCATTCACATGTTTGAGGACACGCCGGAGTTCGTCGCTCGGCACATCATCCGCGAGGCGAAGGCTTACACCGACGGCCTGCCGCCACCGTTCTTTCGGGCGTTGGTCCATTACGCTCAAGATGGTTCGTACTCGTGGCATTGCCCCGGACATTCGGGAGGTGTCGCGTTTCTGAAGAGCCCCGTCGGGCAGATGTTTCACCAGTTCTTCGGCGAGAACATGTTGCGTGCCGATGTCTGCAACGCGGTCGAAGAACTCGGACAGTTGCTGGACCACACTGGCCCGGTCGCCGCTTCGGAGCGGAATGCGGCTCGCATTTTCAACGCTGATCATTGCTTCTTCGTGACCAACGGCACGTCGACATCGAACAAGATGGTCTGGCATTCGACGGTCGCGTCTGGGGATATCGTCGTCGTCGATCGCAACTGCCATAAGTCGATTTTGCATTCGATCATCATGACTGGCGCGGTGCCCGTGTTCCTGACGCCGACGCGGAATCATCTGGGCATCATCGGCCCGATCCCACTGTCGGAATTCACGCCCGAAAACATTCAGAAGAAGATCGAAGCGAACCCGTTTGCTCGCGCGGCACAACTAAAACATCCCGATCGCATTCCGCGCATCTTGACGATCACGCAGAGCACTTACGACGGCATCGTCTACAATGTCGAGACGTTGCGCGAGATGCTCGACGGCAAGATCGGCACGCTGCACTTCGACGAAGCGTGGCTGCCGCACGCGACGTTTCACAGCTTCTACAAAAACATGCACGCGATCGGCAAAGACCGTCCACGGTCCAAAGAGACGATGATCTTCGCGACACATTCGACACATAAGTTGCTGGCCGGCATCTCGCAGGCGTCGCAGATTCTGGTACGCGAGTCGCAGACGCAAAAGCTCGACCGGCATATCTTCAACGAAGCGTACTTGATGCACACGTCAACGTCGCCGCAGTATGCAATCATCGCCTCGTGCGACGTCGCAGCGGCGATGATGGAACCTCCCGGTGGCACCGCGCTCGTGGAAGAGTCGATCGCCGAAGCATTGAACTTCCGCCGCGCCATGCGCAAGGTGGAGGAAGAATGGGGTGCCGGTTGGTGGTTCAAAGTCTGGGGGCCGGAACACCTCGCTGAAGACGGCATCGGTCAGCAGGACGACTGGATTTTGAAGGCCGATGACGAGTGGCACGGCTTCGGTAATCTCGCCCCCGGCTTCAACATGCTCGATCCGATCAAGGCCACGTTGATCACGCCGGGACTGCACGTCTCCGGAAAGTTTGCGGAGTCCGGAATCCCCGCATCGATCGTGACACGCTACCTCGTTGAGCACGGCGTGATCGTCGAAAAGACGGGCCTGTATTCGTTCTTCATCATGTTCACGATCGGCATCACGAAAGGCCGCTGGAACACGCTGCTGAGCGCGTTGCAGCAGTTCAAAGACGACTACGACAAGAACCAACCGATGTGGCGCATCCTGCCGGAGTTTTGCCAGCAGTTCCCGCGCTACGAGGGGATCGGTTTGAAAGATCTCTGCCAGCAGATCCACGACACCTACAAGCTGAGCGACGTCGCTCGGCTGACCACCGAGATGTACCTCTCGGTGATGCAACCGGCAATGAAGCCGTCCGACGCTTTTGCCAAGATGGCCCACCGCGAAATCGACCGCGTGGAGATCGACCAACTCGAAGGCCGTGCGACCGCTGTGCTCCTGACGCCGTATCCACCGGGCATCCCACTGCTCATCCCCGGCGAACGCTTCAACAAGACGATCGTCGAATACCTCAAGTTTGCACGCATGTTCAACGAACGTTTCCCCGGCTTCGACACAGACATTCACGGCCTCGTCGAAGAGAGCATCGACGGCACACGACGTTATTACGTTGACTGCGTGCAGTCGACTGAAGTGAACGGCGATCGCTGAGAAACGAAGTCGCAATTCCGTAGCATGGTTTTTCAAACCGTGCTTTCGAGTTTGCGTTGAACTGGCCGCAAGGTTTGGAAAACCGTGCTACTCGACGGTGAGCAACTCGTAATGCACGCGAGCGACGTGCCACATCCAGTTCGGGCCGTACCCGGCATCACGCGGCCATTTGTTGGCGGTCGCCGCTCGGAAGTGCGGCAGAGCTTCCTGCGGTTTCTTGTGGGCGTCGAGCCACAAGCCGACGTAAAGCTCGATGTAGAAGAGCCGCTTCTCACGTTCCGTGTCGGCGAGCTTTCCCTCATCGACCGTCTTCAGCAGTTCTTCCGGAGTAATCGTCCCTTCAAACAGACGATACACCGTCGGCATCGGTTCGCGGTCGAACTTCGTGTATTTGAGCAACCCCGCGCGAGCCTTCTCCGGCCCTTCGCCCTTGGCCTGAGCGAGATACTTCCACAAACCTCCCTCACGATCGACGTCGTCGGTCTTGAAGAAGCGGTCGAAGAATTTGGCCGAGGTCTCAAACTGTCCGGCGTAAAACTGGACGAGTCCCATGCGCCAATGCCCTGATTCCACATCGGGACTCACTTCGCACATTTTTTGATAGTCGCGGAGCGACGCCGGAAATTTGCCGCGAAAGAAGTAGGCGTCGCCGCGCTGCGACAGAGTCGAAAGATCGTCGGCCTTCGTCACCAGCTTCTTCGTGAGTTCCGCGATCTTGTCATCCCAAGTCTGCTTCAACTCCGCCCGCTCAGCGTCCGAGAGCGGATGCTTGCGAGCGTCGGACGTCGCCGGTTCGTCGGCGCGAAGCGGATTCAGCCGAGCGGAGCTAGTCAGGCTGATCAGCCCGCAGGTCATCAGAAGAACTGAAACAAATCGCGCGAGTCGTTGCATCGCTGCTCTCCGGAAATGCCGAGGAAACTCTTCATTGATTCGGGACGACGATCTGAGGCGGCATCACTCCATGACTCTTGAGCCCCGGCACCGATCGACCATTGTCGTGGGCATGTCCCTGCTCCAGGAATCCGATGCCGTAGGCCACGAGCACTCCCGTCAACAACGCCGCTGACAATTGCACGCGGTCGTGATCGTGAAACTGAATTTCGGGCAAGAGGTCGCTCAACGAGATGCAGAGAAAAACACCCGCCGAGAACGCCAACGCCGCGCCAACGAGGACGCTGTGCGATGACAGCAACTGCATTCGATCCGCGATGAAAAACAGAATGACGCCGATTGGGCACATCGCGGCGAAGGCGACGTTGACGACAAATCGCCAGCGTCTCGACCAGCCGCCGGAAGCCATCAACGTGGTAATCGACATCGCGTCCAGCGGCTTGTGCAGAAAGATCGCGAAGAAGGTGCCGATGCCGACAAACAACTGTTGGCCGCCGTCTAATGCGGACTTGTCTGCCACGCTCGCAGCGAGCGCGATGCCGTCGATCAACGTGTGCAGCGTCAGCCCCAATCCGATACCGGCCCAACTCAATTTGTGTGCCGGGTGAATGTCTCCATGTCCCGCGTGCTTGTCTCCGTGATCATGGTCATGATCGTGCCCACAATGTCCGTGAGCGTGTTCCGATGCCGTGCCAGGCGCATCGGCCTCGTTGGGTTCGAGTGATACGTGTTGATGAAAATGAAATGCTCGCATTAAGAAAAACATGCCGAGCAAACCGCCCATCAGCCAACTGACGGCGACATCAATCGACTTCAACTCAATCGCCGCATGAGGGAGCATGTGAAACACGCCGACTCCCAGCATTAGCCCGGCCACGAAGCTCATCAGCAAGTGCAGTAGGCGGTGCGAAAACCGCATCATCGCCGGCGCGAGCCCTCCCGCCATCGACGCTGTCATAATCAACAGCGCGTAGCACGCCAACTGGTATCCGGGAGCCATTGCCGCCTCACTTGAACCTGAAAAGGGCAGGCATCATCCGCACGACTTTGAAGTTTGTCTAGGAAGTCCCGTTCGTCTGTCGGACCAAGAGAGAAATGTCACAGGATTCATCAGCAGCGCGGGGCTCGGATGACAAACGTGCTGCCACGTCCCAGTTCGCTGATGACCTCGACCGTTCCGCCGAAAACCTGCACCCAGTGTTTGACGATCGACAGACCCAATCCTGTACCACCCAACTCGCGGGAGCGGGCTTTGTCGACTCGGAAGAAACGCTCGAAGACGCGTGACTGATGTTGTTTCGGAATGCCGATACCGGTGTCTTCGACTTCAATCACTGCGCGACGTTCATCGGGCCGCCAGCGGACGGAGACACTTCCGCCAGCGGCGGTGTACTTGATGGCGTTGTCCACCAGATTGTTGAGCACTGTCAGCAAACCTTCTTCATCCGCCCACACGATAACGTCAGTTGATGGCGGTTCGACGATCAGCGAGACACCTTTTGATGTCGCCACGGCTTGATGTTCGTTGATGCAAACACGCACCGGGTCGGCCACGTTGATCGGCACGAGCTCGTAGGCTTCCTCCGCCGATTCGATTCTCGCGAGACTCAGCAAATCGAGAATCAAGCGATGTAGTCGTTCGGCCTGTTCGTCGATCCGTTCGAGAAATTTGCGATTGATGCTGGCGTCGTCAATCGCGCCGTCGAGCAACGTCTCCGTATAAGCCTGAATCGTCGTCAGAGGAGTCTTCAATTCGTGTGACACGTTGGAAACAAACTCGCGCCGCAAGTTTTCCAGGCGGCGCAAATGGCTGACATCGTGCAACACAAGCACTGCTCCCGGCGGTGGCTCACCTGGCAGCGGTGATGCGATCAAAGCGACGATCGCGTTCGTCCGCGGGACTGCGTATTCGACTCGCTCCGGAACTCGCCCCGCCAAAACTTCTTCGACGACCTTTTGCACACGCGGATGCCGAGCCGCCTCGAACAGCGAACGCCCGGCCGCACGAAACGACGGAACGTCTAGCAATGGACCGGCCGCTTGATTTGCATACAAAATTCGCTGCCGAGCGTCGATCACGACGACCCCTTCAATCATCGAACCGAGCACCGTTTCCATCAGTTCGCTGTTCTCATCGCGTTCACGACGATTCGATTGAAGCTGCTCCCACCGTCGGGCAAGTTCACGGCTCATGGTGTTGAACGCTGCTGCGAGCGTGCCAATCTCATCTCGATTCGGCACTCGGACTTCCTGATGCACGTCTCCCGCCGCGATCGCTTGAGCTGCGTGAGTCAGCGTCTCTAACGGTTTCACGAGCCGTCGAGCCAGCCAATACGTCGCCACCAGAGCCAGCAACGTCACAATCGCTGTCGTGCCAGCGACCAATCGAGCCGTCGCATTCAAGCGTGCTTCAAACGGCGTCCACGGTAACGCAACACGTACAAAGCCACGTGGCTGTTCACGCGACCCAACTCTCACCGCACAGTATTCGAACTCTTCATGGACCGAGTGGCTCGAACGATGCTTGAAAGCAACTCCGGCCTCAACGGCCAATTCGATCTCCGGTCGATCGCGATGATTTTCCAGCAGCCTCGCATCCGTCGCCGAGTCGGCCAGCACGGTTCCATCCGGCTGAATGAGCGTCAGTCGAGTCCCAATCTGTTTGCCCAACGCTTCTAACTTCGGCTGCCAAACGGCCCGAAGCTCTTCGACCGGCGCGTCGGGAGACTCCCACGCCGCTTCCGCCAGCAATTGCACGACGATCGCTTCGTCGCGCAACCGCTCCTGGACTTCAGCCTTGACCGCCTCACGTTGCCGCCCCAAGAAGACAATCACAAACGCGATTGCTGCCGCCACCGTCAAAGCGGAGTAACTCAGAAACAATCGCCAAAAGAGACGCGAAGACCACATCGGATGAAGAGTTCTCAGAGGTTCGTCATTCCTCAAACGGCGAGCTTGCCGCTGAGTTGTAGGAAGAGTTGTTCGATCAAGAGTCGATCCGACGTTCGCGAACCGCCCTTGAGGTTGTAGTCGGTTTCGAGCAGCCAATTCAGAATGTGCTGAGCGCGCAGACGACCGATGCGACGGAGATAACTTTCGGCAGCGGGGATGTCTCGCGGAAAGACCCCTGCTTTGCTCAAGGCCACCGGGAGCGCGAGTCCTTGCCGTGACAGTTCCGTCGCGATCGCGAGCTTTCGAAATGTGAACACCATGCCTCCGAGAAGTTTCGGCACCGCCTCGCCAGCGATCAACAGCTTGTCCAAACAAGTCAGCGCGAAGCCCAGTTGACCGTCTCGCAGCGCGTTCAACATCGTCCACGTCGTCTCGGCCTTCCAGCCGCCGACGACTTTGCGGACGTCTTCGCTGTCGATCTGATTTCGTTCGCCAGAGTATGCCGCCAGCTTTTCGAGTTCTTGCTCCAACAGACCGAGGTGAGATCCGGCAAGTTCTGGAATCAACATCGCCGCATCGCGTGTGATCTGTTTGGCGAAACGATCTTTGACGGTCGCTTGAATCCAGCGCGTCAGTTCGGCTCCTTGCAACTCGGTGCATTCAATCAGCAGACCGACCTTATCGACCGCTTTGTACAACTTCGTCGTCTTTGGAAACGAACCGACATCGAGCAACAGCAACGATTTCTTCGCAGGCTTTTCGAGATACTTTTCGAGCGTCGATCGGTTGTCAGACACGAACTCGTCGGCATTCTCGATGATGACCAGTCGTCGGTCGCCCCACATCGAGACGGTCAACAATTCGTCGCGGACACTTTTCCAATCCGACTCTTTGCCCGCGAACTTAGTAACGGAAGAACCGTCCGCTTCATCGCCGCAAACTAACTTGGATAACGCGGCGAAGGCATCGAGCTTCAACGATCTCTCGTCTCCGGAAACAACGACGATGGCCCCGAAAGAGTTTTCGGCGGGAGCTTTGAGAAAGACGGTGGCGTGCATCCGTTCGACCCGTTCTTGACCTGTTTTGTCAGACTGACCTATCGTCCGGCGGAGTCTAGTCACCGATCGCCGCTGCCGAAATCGACGCGAGCCGAAATGATCAACCTGCTGCCGACTGTTGAACCGCGATATCTCTGCCCCGGCGAGACGCATTCGATTTCGCGCGCCGTACATCTGTCGCGACTGGCGGCGTTTTATCCGAAGTGCCGCGACTGCTCACATCGCTGCGAGTCCGGACAACTTCCGCAGCTTCATTTTCCTCCGACCGACGCGCCGCAGGCCGTCGCTTCGCAACGTTCGTTGTTCACGCTCGAAGGGATTCGCGGCGTTTATCTCAATGAATTGACTCGGCAAAAAGCAGGCGAGTTCGCAGCAGCGTTTGCTCATTTGTTGTGGAACTCGCTCCCGCTTTCTGGACGCAGCGATCTGCGTGATGCGAACTCAAAGCGACCGACTCGCCGTTCCGGCCCGGTCGTTGTTGTTGCTTTTGACGAGCGTCCGTCATCGCCCGATTTAGTCACCGGAGTTGCCGCCGCGCTGCGACGCATGAGCTGCCAAGTGGTGGACATCGGACAGACCTCGGTCCCCTGCTTTCGATTCGCGGTCGCGCACATGCAAGCGGCGGGCGGAATCATGATCACCGGTCATGGTTGCGAGCCGTCTTGGACTGGCCTCGACTTTGTCGGTAAGCATGGCCGCCCGATCTCAGCCGCCGGACGACGAACAAAAGATGCGGAAGATACCGTCGAACCTCACGAGTCGGCTCGTTCACTGAGCTTGGATGATCTTCACGAACAGCACGAACAAGGAACAACTCGTCCGTTGCGACAAGGGGGAACACAACGAGTCTTTCAAGCGTCAACGCCATATCTCGCCGGACTCGTGAAACAATTTCATGCGCTGCGTCCGTTGCATATCACGATCGGCTGTCCGGTTCGTTCGATTCGTCGCACGCTCGATGCGCTGTTTGAAAAACTTCCCGTGACGCTGCATTGGGTCGATGTGCCGCAGCGACGCCGTGATCTTCAACGCGACGACGATGCCGACGTGCAACGGGTGCGAGAGTCGGTCATTGCTCAACAGACGAACTTCGGCTTTCTGATCGACGATAACGGCGCGAATGTCGCAGTACTCGATGACTTGGGTGAGTTGATTGGACCAGAAGATTTACTGTGCTTGATCGCCGATTTGATGCTGAGCGAACAGTCAAACGGAGCGATCGTCATCGACAACGCCTCACGAGATCGGTTGCAACCGCGCCTCTCCGAGCAGAGGACTCGTTGTTGGCTGGGAGGTTGGACACAAGCCGAAATGTGGCAAACGCTCCGCCAAGACGCGGCAGTCTGCGGCGGCGGAGCATCGGGCCGCCTCTGGTTGAGAGACACACACCCTGTCACCGATGCGATTTTGACTTTGGCGAAACTGCTTCAATTGCTCAGCCAAGACGACGTGCCGTTGTCGCAAAGGCGGGCAATCAGTTCATCTTGATTGCGACAGTTGATGTGATCGTTTTGCCACGAGAAGGTCTCTGAATTAATGGCATCAGGAAACCCCTTAGTAGACAAGTTGCGACACGTTGCTTATTTTCGCTCACGTTCCGATGGGACTCGCGCCAAGTCTCCGCAGAACATCTCCCGCCCTGTCTTCTCGCCTCTGCCCGATTAGGAGCACTATTGATGTCCGCCCAACAGACATCATCTGCCGATGCAGACGATCGAGCAGACGTCACGCTCGCGGGCGAGTATTCGGCGTTGTGGAGCGCGAGTTCTCAGGTGCCAGACCTGTTTGCTTTTTTGCGAGCGCATCCCAATGTTGATCGAGAACAGCGGACTCGATTGCTGTTTCTCGATCAAGCCCGCAGTTGGACCAGTGGCGAAGGCCGCACGGTGGAAGAATACCTGCGAGGATGTCCGGAACTTGCCGTCGATAGTGAATTGGTGTTGAAACTCCTCGTGCGCGAATATCACTTCCACGAAAACTCGCCGTCTGTGACTGAGTTCGTTGATCGCTTCCCGCTCCTGCGAACTCAGTTGTTGGACCAGTTGTGTGTCATTGATAACGAGCGAACTTCGGCACATCACAGCAGCGTCGGTGGAAGCTCTGTCGGGATTGATGAGACACAGGCGTCGAGCTTGGTTGATATTCCGCCTCCGGAAGAGACGACATTTGAGCCGGCTCATCACGACCCAAATCACTCACTCTCGGAAACGATTTCACGTCCTGCCAGAAAGAAGTCGTCCAAACCAAAGCCGGCACCGCTACCGATCTCCGGGCCGCGTCGCTTACGACAATGTTTTCCGTTCGACACGTTGCGTCCTGAACTGGCCGACGAACTTGAATCACACATGGTTGAGCAGTCGTTTGCTGCGGGTGAATATCTCATCCGACAAGGTGATCCGGGGAATTCATTGATCCTGATTCGTGACGGCTGGGCCAACATCGTCGTCGCTGACGAGCATGGCGTTCCGCATGAAATCGACCGCAGCGGGCCGGGAGCAATCTTGGGGGAGATGGCGTTGCTGACCGAAGCTCCGCGCAGTGCGAACATCATTGCTCGTGACGCGGTGACAATCTCCGTCCTCTCCGCGCAAACATTTCACGATTATGCCACGAAGCATCCGCAAATCAGCGAAGTGCTGACGCAACTGTTCGCCGAACGCTTGGGAGGTAATCGTCGCGATGTGCTCGCCGGAAAGACGCTCGATCGTTATCGCATTGTCCGACGACTCGGCCGGGGCGGCATGGCGATCGTTTATGAAGGGGTCGATGACCAGTCAGGTCGGCGTGTCGCGTTGAAGATGCTCAGTCATCGCTTGGTGTACGACAAGCCGTCGCTCGCGTGGTTTCAGCGCGAAGCGGACATCATCGAAGGCTTCGAGCATCACAACATCGTGAACATGTCCGGTCGCTTTCATGCGTTTCACTCGTATTTCATTGTCATGGAGTTCTGCGACGGCATCACGCTGGAGCGGCTCGTGCGTCTCAATGGTCCGATGAATCAAGATGACTTCCGCAAGGCTTTCGGCCAACTGGCGGCCGCGTTGTTGTACGCTCACCAACGAGACGTCATTCATCGTGACCTGAAGCCGGTCAACATGATGGTCAACTTCGACGGCATGTTGAAGCTGATGGATTTCGGACTGGCGATGCCGCTGCACACCGTTCCCGATGCGCTGGAACTCGATCGGCAAGTAGTCGGCACTCCGCGCTACATGGCCCCGGAACAACTGATGGGGCGGGAGTTGACCGAAGCCGCCGATTACTTCTCGCTCGGCTGTACGGCGTACAAATTGTTGACCGGTGATTCGCTCTTCGTCGAATCCGACGTCATCAAACTGCGTGAGATTCACGCTGGCTGGAAAGTCCCCGACTTCGCCACTTTGCATCCTGGTTTCAGTCCAGAGATTTGCGAGTTGCTGACCGGCTGCCTGCAACGCAAACCCGAAGCGCGCGCCTGCGATCTGACAAAGTACGCCGCTTGGGCCGAGCCGCTGGATGTCGCTCGGTTGCTGTAATGAACTTCGATCT
Organism: Planctomycetaceae bacterium; assembly: GCA_043738805.1. Classification (GTDB taxonomy): domain Bacteria; phylum Planctomycetota; class Planctomycetia; order Planctomycetales; family Planctomycetaceae; genus SXKJ01. The sequence continues at coordinate 13,647 of JAYUFI010000174.1, forward strand.
GGCCAAAATCAGGCCCAATGATCCGGACAACCCGCACAGATTAACGGCCACGAAAATCCGTTATGATAAGCCGTGCGGGTTGTGTCGGCGGCTGGTCAACTTTTCGGATTCTGCCAGTTTTGCGTCAGATAACGCATCGACTCGATAAAGCGATGCCAACGCTCGCAACGGTCGTTCTTAGAAGCACGGCGTGCAATTCGTTGTCTTACGAAAAGACGGAACCGAAACCTGCTCGGTTCAGGTTGTGCGCCACTTTGCCTCCAGAGGAAAGGATTCCGCTGTGTTGCTTACCAATTGGCTTCGCGCGTTTGCTCAATCTCAACGACGTAAATCTTCCGACCGGCCAGTCATGGTCGCCATCGAGCGCATGGAAGATCGCTCGCTCCTGTCCGTCGCCGCACTCTTCGTGAATGGCGAACTGTTTGTCAGCTCCGATGGAGCGGACAACATCACGATCCAACAAAACGCGGCGAACAAAGTCGAGGTGTTGGCCAACGGCACGATCTTGGGCACGGCTCCCAATGTCGCGACTTCTGCGGTCACGTCGATCGTAGTCAAAGGAGGCGATGCCGCGAACAACATCAACCTCAACAGTGTCACCAACGTGACGTATCCGAACATTGCCAGCGGTGGCATTCGAGTCGATGCCGGTAACGGCGACGACGTGATTGTCGGCTCTCCGTTCTACGGTGATAGCCTGCTGGGCGGCGACGGCAAAGACACAATCAGCGGTCAAGGTGGTGCCGACACAATCGACGGTGGCAACGGCAACGACAGCATCATCGGTGGTGATGGCGATGACGTCCTGATTGGTGAAGACGGCAACGACACGATCAGCGGCGATCTCGGCAACGACTCCATCTCTGGTGGCAATCATCAAGACAACATCACCGGCGGTGACGGCAACGACACAATCGACGCTGGTCAGAGCAACGACACCGTCAGCGGCGGTAACGGTGATGACTTCATCAACGGCAGCGACGGAGCGGACTTGATCACCGGCGATGCGGGGAACGACTCGATCCTCGGTGGTGCGGGGAACGACTCACTCTCCGGCAGCGACGGCAACGACACGCTTCTCGGACAAGCCGGCGCAGACACCGTCAATGGCGATCTCGGTGATGATGCCGTCAACGGCGGCGAAGGAAATGACGTCGTCTCAGGAAACCTGGGGAACGACACCGTCAACGGAGCCGGCGGCAACGACTCCGTCTTCGGCAACGAGGGCGACGACAAGCTGCTCGGTGGTAATGGCAATGACACGCTCGATGGATTCATCGGCAACGACTCGCTCTTCGGCCAAGCTGGTAACGATTCGCTGCTCGGCGGTGGCGGTGCCGACGTTGAAGATGGTGGTGCCGGGAACGATGTCGTCAACAGTGCGGACCCAACTCCTGATGCCGTCGCAGTGACGATCTCTGTCAATGGCAACAGTGTCCCTGAAGGGAACGGCGGCAGTTCCAATTTGACGTTCACACTCACGTTGTCAGCCGCCAATTTCTTGACCACAACAGTGAATGTCTCGACCGCAGACGGTTCCGCCAGCGCGGCAACAGACTACGTCGCGTTACTCAATCAACCCGTGACCTTCGCTCCCGGAGTGACGACTCAAACTGTCACGGTTTCAATCAATGGAGACACGACGAATGAGGGCGATGAGACCGTGCGATTGGTGCTCAGCAGCCCAACCAATGCTCGCCTACAAAACCAAGAGGCAGCCGGGACGATCCTCAACGACGATGCCCCGCCTGTTACGTTGTTCGCTTCGACCTTTTTGGGGCAATTAGTGCAGGTCAATCCTGCAACCGCTGCATCAACTCCAGTTGGTTCGCTCGGCAGGACCGCAGTCCATGACATTACAGTGGATGGAACCGGCACAATGCTGGGATATACACAAAACGGCCCTGCTCTCTTCCGCGTCAACACGGCCACTGGCGCGACTTCACTTCAAACCTTCGTTAACAGTGCGGCATTGGGACTCAATATCGAAGGGGACATGGCTTTCGACACCGCCTCGAACTCCATTTTCTACGTGACATTTACGGCCCTGGGAAATCCTCATCTCTTTCGCATTGACCCCACCAATGGGACGGTGACTGATATTGGAAATATCACGGTCGGCGGTGCGAATCTGGCTGGTAACAACGATTCAATTGATATGGACTACTTGGCGATTCGGAACGGGATGCTGTACAGCGTCATCGGCGGTGGAATCACGGGGACGAATGCAAACTTTAACGATGCTTTGTTCACAATTGACCCCACAACAGCCGTCGCGACGCGAGTCGGAGCATTGGGTGTCGACATTAACCCTCAAGCAGGTGGCATGGACTATGACCAAGCCAACGATCGCTTTTTGCTCCTTGAGGGGAGCAGCGGTAGCTTGTATCAAATCAATCGCACAACAGGTGGAACAAGTCTGATTGGAAACACTGGGTTGGCGAACCCCGATCCAGCTTCCGGATTAACCTTTGCCCTTCAAACGACGATCCAGCAACGGAGCGTCTCCATCGGCGACGTGAGCATCACCGAAGGCGATCAAGGAACCAAGGTCGCGACGTTCACAGTCACGGCTCAGCCTGGTAGCGGTCCGGTGACGTTGGATTATTCGACGGTCGATGGGACGGCCATGGCAGGGACCGCTCTCAGTGGAGGGGACTACTTGGCGACGTCGGGCAGTTTGTCATTCGGGGCGGCGGGGGGAACTCAGACGGTTTCGGTGGTCATCAATGGTGACTATGCCTTCGAGCCAGATCAGACATTCTTCTTGCAACTGACGAACGTGGTTGGTGCCGCTGTGGCGAAAGGTTCGGGCATCGGGACGATTACGAATGACGATACGTCACCGCTGGGGGACACGCTGTTGGGCAACACCGGTAACGACACGATCAACGGTGGCGCGGCGGATGATTTCATCAATGGCGATGGCGGCAACGATCTGATCTTCGGCAACGGCGGGAACGACAGCATCCTCGGTGGCACCGGGCCAGACACGATCAACGGTGGCGACGGCAACGACACCATCGACGGTCAAGGTGGGCCAGACGTCATTGATAGCGGCAACGGTGACGATCTCTTCGTCTGGGCGGGAGGTGCCAACGGCAATGACACGGTGACGAATGCATCGGGTGCTGACGGAGTGCTGGTCAGTCTTGATGGCTCATCCAACACGGCTAGCATCGGTCAAACGGCGATTCCCGTCGGAGCAACCTACGGCTTCCTACAGATCACCACCGGTGGAGCGACGCTGACGGTGGATTCGTCGGTGGCTCAAGTCACTGTCGATGGCGGTGCGGGCGACGACACGCTCACGGTCAACGACATTGATCATGTTTGCCGCGGCTCGTTGGTGGTGCGTGGTGGTGCGGGTGACGACTTGCTGACCGGGAACAATGCCAAGATCGGTGACATCCGACTCCGGATGGAAGGTAACGACGGCAATGATTCAATCATTGGCTCGCAAGGGAATGACACTCTGTCTGGCGATGCGGGATTTGATCGCATCAAAGGTGGACTCGGCAACGACCTGATCCTGGGTGGAACCGGTATCGACTCGCTCAACGGCGATGGCGGTAATGACACGCTCATCGGCGGCGACGGGACCGACACGCTCATCGGCGATGGAGCGGATACGCTCTCTGGCGATGACGGCAATGATAGCCTCCAAGGTGATCAAGGTGCCGACATCATCACCGGAGGTAGCGGTGACGACACCGCTCACGGTGGCGACGGCAACGACACGATCACCGGCAACGACGGCAATGACTCACTGCTGGGTGAATCAGGTCAAGACAGCATCAGCGGCGACAGCGGCGATGACACCATCGACGGCGGTCGCAACGATGACGTCATCAACGGTGGCGATGGCAACGATAAAATTCGTGGCGATCACGGCAACGACTCCATCGCCGGTGGAGCGGGTAACGACACCATCAACGGGGGTGACGGAGATGACGTGATCAGTGGCCAAAGTGGCGACGATCTGTTGACCGGCGCTGATGGCGACGACATCGTCAACGGCGGTGATGGTAAAGACATCATCACCGGTGGCGATGGTGATGACACACTGCTCGGCGGTAACGGCAACGATGTCGTGCTGGGCGAGCAAGGTGACGACTTGATCAACGGCCAGGGTTCGACAGACACACTCGCCGGTGGTCAAGGAGACGACACGCTCGTGGCTGCCGCTGCGGGCGAAGTGAATGAGCAGTTCATGCTCTCGGCTCAGATCATCTCGGATTTGAACGCTCTGTAAGAGATGGCAAAGCCGCAATGTGGCACGACGCGGAGCGTCGCGCCACAATGCGAACCGCCCGGTTTGAAAAACCGGGCTACCCAACAAGCGGGCCGCTGAACGTTCAGCGGCCCGCTTACATTTG